>CAVHKV010000066.1:7876-9825 GCA_963636635.1 uncultured Bacteroidales bacterium | reverse complement strand
GACCTCTAGCATGCGCTTCCCTTCTCGGATGCGGGGTTGGTGGGGTTGGCCGCGGAAGGCGCGGTTTCCGCGGACTCGCCCTCGGCACCGTCAGCCTCGGCCGTGGCGTTGGCCGCACTGGGGGCGAGCTTGGCGGCCTTTGTGCTGCCATCCATCGCGCTATCCGCGCTCACCGCGGTCTCGTCTCCGGGAGTCTCGTCCACGCTCTCGGCGGCAACCTTTAGAGCGGCAGCGGCAGCGGCGGCTTCCTTGCGCTCGGCCACGTCGCGGGCGACCTCCTGTGCGTGGGCGCAGGCGGCGCGGCCCGCCGTGATGCCCGAGAGCCAGGCCCAGGCGAGGTTGTAGCCGCCGCAGGCACCGTCCACGTCAAGGGCCTCGCCACAGGCAAAGAGCCCTTGGTTGCCATATAGCTCCAGCGTAGAGGCATCGCAGGCGTCCACACTGATGCCGCCGCGCGTCACCTGGGCGCGGGCCTCGTCGGCCTTGCCGGTCACGCGCAGGGGCAGCCCCTTCACGAGCGGCGCCACGCGCCAGGCAAGCCCGCCAAAGTTGGTCCCGCCCGCAAGCTTGATGAGCTCGGCGGCGATGGCCGGGTCGAGGATGCCGTCGAGGGCATGGGCGTCGCCGGGGCGCGAGGCCACGAGCTTGTCCACCTCCCAGGCGTCCACCTCGGGAGCAAGGTCGAGCTCGAGCATGTCGCCGCGACGGACGTGGCGCGAGAGGTCGAACGACACGATGCCCGAGACCCCGTAGGGCCTGAAGAGCACCTCGCCCGCCTCGCGATGCACCACGCGGCCGCCTCGCGTGAGGCTCGCCACGCAGTGGGCGCGCCGGCCGTCGAGCGCCTCGAGCATGCCGGGCACGGGGCCTTGGGCGGCCAGGGCGCACAGCACCGGCTCGTCTGCCACGAGCGGCAGGCCAAGCTCGCCCGCAAGCACATGGCTCGAGCCGCCGCCCGCGAAGACGACCGCATCGGCCATGAGCGAGGCGGCCCCGCCGTCCCAGGCCTGCGTAAAGCTGACCTCCCAGGCTTCGTGGGTAACCTCGACTTCGACGGCTTCGGGTAGGTTGGCCTCGGCCGCATCCGTCGCGGCGGCGCGGCCCTCGCGGTATTCGCCCGCGGAGGAGCAGTCCGCCAGGATGTCGTCGCAAGCCTCGCTCGCAGCTTCGCCAACGGCCGCGGTGCCCTCGCATGCGGCAGCCACAACGTCCACAAGCTCCACGCGCTCGGCGCCCGTGACCTCGCGGCCACAGGCGAAGATGACGCCGGCGCGCTCGGCGCGGGCAAGCAACACGTTGCGCACGCTCGCCGCCTGGCGGCTGCGCGGGTAGAGCCTGCCGTCCTCCTCTGCCCAGGCCAGCCCGCACTCGGAGAAGAAGTCGAGGATGCGCTGCAGGGCGGCCTTGCTCGCACGGGCGGCTTCGCCCTCGTCCACGGCCTCGTTCTCGCCGACGCCCGCACGGGCGGCTTCATTCTCGCTGGTGCCCCCAGCTTCGCGGAAACCCACGTTCTCGCCAGCGCTCCCGGCCACGTAGGAAACGGCGGCCTCGCTCTCGCAAACCTCCTTGCCGGCGCTCGCACCCGCGGCGCCGCCATCGCCCTCGCTCTCCCCCATCACGCCGACCACGAACTCGGGACAGTTGTAGTGGGCAAGCGAAAGGTCGGCGTTGGCAAAGTTGCAGCGGCCGTTGCCGGTGGCGAGGATCGTGCGGCCGCACTCGAGGTCGCGCTCCAGCACCACCACGCGGGCTCCCGCCTCGGCGGCGGCGATGGCGCAGGCCAGGCCCGCGGCACCTCCGCCAAGCACGCAGACGTCGGCGCGCTCGGGCAGCCAGACGCCAGCCGCCCGCTCAAGCAGACGCTCCCGCTCGCGCGCACGCGACGCGCCGGCGCCGGCCTTCTTCTTACGCTTCTCCGCCACGCTAGCGAACCTCGCGAGGCGTCATGT
>CAVHKV010000066.1:0-7651 GCA_963636635.1 uncultured Bacteroidales bacterium | reverse complement strand
GGTTGATGGGCAGGGTGCCCAGCACCGGCAGGCCGTAGCCGGCGGCCACCTCGGCAAGCTTGCTCTCGCCAAAGATGTTGATGCGCTCACCGCAGCAGGGGCAGGTGGCGTAGCTCATGTTCTCCACCAGGCCCAGGACCGGAATCTCCATCTCGGCGGCCATGTTCACGGCCTTGCCCACGATCATGGAGACGAGGTCCTGCGGGCTCGTGACGATGACGATGCCCTCGATGGGCAGGCTCTGGAACACCGTGAGGGCCACGTCGCCCGTTCCGGGAGGCATGTCCACGAGCATGTAGTCGATCTCTCCCCAGGCCGTGTCGCCCCAGAACTGGCGGATGGCGCCGCCCAGGACGGGCCCGCGCCACAGCACCGGCTGCGACTCGTCGGCCAGGACGAGGTTGGCGCTCATGACCTTCACGCCGTGCTTTGAGACGCAGGGGATGAGGTGGTTGTCCTCGGCCGTGGCGTGCTCGTTTGCCATGCCGAACATGCGCGGGATGGAGGGGCCGGTGATGTCGGCGTCCAGGATGCCGACACGCTGCCCCGCGCGCGTGAGCTCTCGGGCCAGGATGCCGGTGACGAGGGACTTGCCCACACCGCCCTTGCCCGAGACCACGCCGATGAGGTGGTGCACGCGGGAGAGGTCCCCCAACTCAAACTGGGCAATGCCGCCCTGCTCTGCCATATCGCTCTCCATTCCCCAGGCGCCGGGAGGGCGCCCGCTATCTCAAGCGTCGCCCATACGACGCCGCCATTTCTACGGGCGCAAGATACGCCCTTGTCACGGGCGGCTCGCGCCCGCCTCCGCGCTTGCGCAAGCCCACCTCCCCGAGGCAGGCCATACCAACTCGCCCATTCTACCCGCCAAAAGGCTTGCCACGGAGCGGGACACATCGCAAGCACATGTGACGGTTCTTACCGCCGATTATTAAATTCACCCATGCGGGTTCAAGGCCTAAGCGCGCGCTAACAAGAACAGGGCGCCAAGCCCGCAAGCTAAACCGGTCGCGAACGAAGCCCCGAAAAGGGCCATGTCTCGGGACACGGCAAAACGCCGCGAAACCCGAACTCCCCTACCCCTTGAGGTTCAGCTTGTCGATGATGGCCGGCAGGGCGTCTGCCAGCTCGCTCATGCGGCCGCTCCAGACGGCGCGCGAGGGACGCGCGTGGCCCACGTAGGCGGTGGGCATGCCGATGTCGGGGCGCGGGAAGTCGCGCTTGGCGTCGTTTCCCACCATGAGGCACTCGTGCGGCGCCAGACCCAAAGACGAGACGAACTCCTCGTAGTAGCGCGAGGAGGGCTTGAGGCGCGTCGAGTTCTCCAGGTGGCTGATGCGCGCGAAGGGCGCGTCGGCAAAGCCGCCCCAGGCCATGCGCACGCGGTTGCAGCGCTCGGTGAGGCAGGGATTGGTGGCAAGCGCCACGGTGAGACCGAGGTCGCAGACGCGCTCGATGGCCTCCACGCCGCCGGGCATGGGGCGCGCCTGCACGACGCCGCCCTGGCGCTTGGGCAAAACGTCGGTCTCGTAGCAGGCGATGGCGTCCATGATGGCCGGCTCGTACAGCGGCACGCCGCAGATGCGCTCCACCTCGCGGCTGAACAGCTCGGCATTGGTGAGGCCGTCGACGCGCGACTTGCTGTCCATCGCCAGGTAGCCGCAGGCGCAGGCGCGGGCGACGGCAAGTGTGGGCTTGTCGCAGATGTAGGCGAGCATGCGCGAGACATCGGCCGTGTAGCGCGCCATGAAGGCGGTGAGGTTGATGTCGAGCAGGGTGTCGTCCATGTCGAACAGGACGGCCTTGATCATGGAAGCTCCTTCGTTTGCGTGAGCTTCCATTCTACCCACGCGCCGCGCCCCAAACCCGCGCGGTGTCTTCCCTACGCGATGCTCCTTGCGAGGGTGCGGACTTCCTCGAGCTTCGGGGAAGACTTCATGCTGTCGCGCTCGGTCATGCCGCTGATGCAAACAATGCCCAGGTCATCCCACTTGCAATAGGAGCACGTGTCCTTGTACTGGGAGACGGCCGCGGTGTAGACGCCGTCGCTGTGGCTATCCAGGAGAAGGGCCGTCTTGTGGAACGGGAAGCCGATGCCCCCGAAGGCATACATGCGGTCAATCGCCGCCTTTTCCTGCGCGGTGATGTCAAACCAGTAGATTGGCGAGGCAAACACCACGACGTCCGCAACCTCGAGCTTCTCGATGACGGACGCCATGTCGTCTGCCTGCACGCACTGCCCGCCGTGGGCAAAGCAGTACTTGCAGCCCAGGCACCCGGCGATCTTCATCCGACCAACGGGCACGACCTCAACCGAATGCCCGCACGTCCGCGCCTCTTCGGCGAAGGCCTCGCACATGATGTCGGTGTTGGCGCCCTTGCGCGGGCTTCCGCTCAAAACGACGACGTTCATGTTCCTCTCCCTATTCTCGACCGGTTCGCGTTAAACGCGCCGCGCCCGTTCCCCGCGGGCGCCGAGCCGCGGCCTTACTTGTACTGGCTCTCGTGCTTGCGGAAGAAGTCGAAGCGCGGGGGCAGCTCCTTGATGGCGTGATCGGAAGCCAGCTCGCCCAGGGCCTCGGCGAGCTGGCGCGGGGTCTTGAGCACGTGCTCCCAGCTGAAGAAGTCGCGGTTCTCAAAGCCCATGTACTCGGCGATGAGCTCGCAGCCGGCCGGCACGGCGGCGTGCATCAGCACCGCGCTCGTGCGCAGCGCGGCAAAGGCGTCGGCCAGCGCGGCCACGTAGGCAACGTCGTCGTCGCCGGCGACCTTGCTCGCGCTGTCCCAGCGCTTGTTGGCCGCGCGGGCAAACTCCTCCACGCCGGCAAGGGCGCCGTGGAAGTCCAGCCCGTGGACGGTTCGCTCGAACTCGAGCGCCGCCTGCTGGCAGGCCTCGATGACCTCGCCCGAGGCCTCAACGGCCGGCAGCTTGCAGTCGCACTTCTTGGCCGCGCCGTAGAAGCAGCTGCGGGCCAGGCGGTTGAAGATGTTGGTGAGGAAGGCGCTCTCCTTGAGGGCCGGGTCGACCACGCGCGGGTCGTCCTTGACCAGCACCTCCTCGCCGGTCTGCTTGTCCTTGTGCGAGACGCTCGTGTCGTAGGCCTTGGGCGAGAAGCTCACGGCCTTGGCGTCGAGCGCGAGGGACAGCCAGTGGGCGCGCAGCTGCTCGGCGGTGTAGTGCTCAAGCAGCTCGTGGGCCATGGGCGGCTTGATGGCGCCCGAGCTCGAGGCCTTCTTGTTCATGAACAGGATGTGGTAGTTGGCCACGGGCGTGGTCTGCTTGAGGCCCCAGCCCAGCGCCTCCCACATGGCCGGCTGGGCCACGCAGTAGAAGTAGATGTTGTCCTGGCCGATGAACTGGAAGACCTGGGCGTCGTCTTTGCACCACCAGTCGCGCCAGTCGGTTGAGGAGTAGCGACCCGGCTCGCTTTTGGCGAGCACGGTCTGCACGAAGGAGATGGGCGCCCACAGGCTCTCGGGCCAGCACCAGACGGTGAGGCCGGTCGTGTCCTCGAGCTCGGGCGCGGGCACGCCCCAGTCGATGTTGCCGGTGATGCGGAAGGGCAGCAGGCACTTGCCGGTGCGGAAGCGCACGTGGGCGGCCTCGAGCACCTCGCGGGCCTGGTCGCGGGCCTCCCAGTCGGCAAACTCCACCGAGAAGCTGGCCTGGTTGCCCTGGGCCTCGTGCACCGCGTGGGCGGGCAGGTCCGCCGCGGCGGCGTCGAAGGCCTCGCGCAGCTCGTTCTTGACGTAGATGACCGGGGCCACGAGGCTCTCGCGGACGGTCTTGGTGATGACGGAGCGCACCTGGTCGTCGGCGTCCCACTCGTCCATGAGGTCATTGAGGGCGGCCTCGAAGGCGGGCAGGTCGAAGTACCAGTTGTCGCAGGGGCGCAGCTCGGGCTTGGTGCCGGTGAGCTGCGAGACCGGGGCGATGAGCTCCTCCGGGTCGAACTGGTGGCCCAGGTCGCACTCGTCGGCGTAGGCCTTCTCGGACTTGCAGCCGCGCACCGGGCAGCGGCCGATGACCTGGCGGCCGTTCAGGAAGGTCTGGGCCTCGGTGTCATAGAACTGCAGGGTGGAGCGCTTCTTGAGGGCGCCCACCTCGTGCAGGCGGCTGATCCACTCGTGGGAGAGCTGGGCATGGAAGGGCTTGGCGGGCTCCAGGCCGGAACCGGCGTAGATGTCGAGCGAGATCTGGTAGGCGTCGAGCGCGGCCTTCTGGTTGTCGTGGTGGCCGCGCACGTAGTCGGTGATGGTGCCGCTGAACTCGCCGGCCTCGGTGAGCTTGCGGTAGCCCTCCATGATGGGCGAGCCGTAGCAGTCGGTGCCCGAGACGAACACGACGTTCTCGGCGCCGATGCGGTCGCGCAGGAAGCGCGCAAAGAAGTCTGCCGGCACAAAGACGCCGCCGATGTGGCCAAAGTGCAGGTCCTTGTTGCCGTACGGCATGCCGGCGGTGATGACGGCGCGCGCCGGGAAGTGGGGGCGGTTTTCGGTGTTGACAGCCATACAAGCCCTTCTCGCCTAGTCGATAACTTGGCTATTGTCGCACTTTTGCGCGGCTAGTCGAGGGGTGGGCTACGCCTCTTGGAGGGTCGGCGTGAGCGAGGGGCAGGCCGTGTGTCGAGATTAGGCGAAAAGGATGGCGAGGCGCGAGTGTGGGCACGGGCGCTCGGCAGCTTCAACCGCTCGCATCAGACATCAACGAACTGCGCCCGCCCGCTCCAGCCGCCAACGTACGGCAACCGCCGCCGCGCATCAGCCACGGCCATGCCCGCCCGTGCACCAGCCGTAGCGCCACGCTCCCCTAGCTAAGGCTGACGAGCGAGCTCGCCGGGAAGGTCACGGTGATTGTGGTGCCTTGGCCGGGCTCGCTTGTGAGGCTGAGCTCGGCGCCGTGGCAGGCGGCGGCGTGCTTCACGATGGCAAGGCCCAGGCCCGTGCCGCCGCGCTCGCGCGAGCGGCTGCCCTCCACGCGGTAGAAGCGCTCGAAGACCTTGGCCTGCGCCTCGGCCGGGATCCCCAGGCCGGTGTCGGCCACCACGAGGGTGGGGCGGCCCTCCACCACGGCCACGCTCGCGCTCACGGTGCCGCCGGGGCGGTTGTAGCGGATGGCGTTGTCGCACAGGTTGTAGGCGAGCTCGTCCAGGAGGCGCGGTAGGCCGAGCACGATGACCGACTCTCCCTCCACACCTATCGTGACCTCGGCGTTATTGGCCGAGGGCGTGAGGCGGCGCTGCACGTCCGCCAGCACGTGGCGAAGGTCCACCGGCTCGGGCGTGCCCAGCAGGCTCACGTCGCGCGAGCGCTCGGATTCGTCGAGCTTGGAGAGGGTGAGGATGTCGTTCACGAGGCTCGTCATGTGCTGGGCCTCGTCGTAGATGCGCCCGGCGAACTCGCCCACGTCCTCGGGCTTCACGATGCCGTCGCGGATGAGCTCGGCCGCACCCGAGATGGTGCTCAGCGGGGTCTTGAGCTCGTGGGTGACGTTGGAGGTGAACTCGCGGCGCATGAGGTCGTTGCCGCGCAGCTCGTCGATCTGCTCGTCGATGCGCTCCACCAGCGGCTCCACCTCGGCGTAGGAGGAGCTGGGACTGGGGTTTGCCGGATCGATGGCAAGGATTGGCGAGACGATGAAGTCCACCACGAGCCGCGAGACGGCCCAGCACACCAAGATCACGACGAGCACCACCGCCGCGGCCAAGAAGACGTCGTGGGAAAGCGCGCCGGCCGCGCTCTCGCGGGTGACCGCCAAGCGCAGCACGCTTCCGGACTTGGTGCGGATGGCGCGGTAGATCTCCACGCAGCCGGCCGTGTCGGACTCGCGCTCGGCCGAGCCGGCGCCGCTTGCGAGGGCCTCGGCCACCTCGGGCCTGCTGGCGTGGTTGGGCATGCTCTCCACGGCGTTCTCGTTGTCGTAGAGCACGGTGCCGTCCGAGGAAATGAGCGTGATGCGCACGTCGTCCATGTCGATGTTGGCCAGGCGCATGAGGTCGGTGTCGTCACCGCGCAGGGTTGAGCTCAGGATCCCGCACTGGGTCTCGAGCATGTGGCTGGTCTCGTCGAGGGCGCTGTTCTGGTAGATGACGGTGGAAAGTGCGAGCACCGCCACCGCGGCCACGGCCGAGACGCACGCCAGCGCCACGAAGATGCGCCGCGCAAGCGAGCGCTGGCCGCGGTTGCGGCCCCGGGGCAAGCGGGCGCGCTTGGCGCCGGGCGCGACGGCCTCGGCGTCCCCGGCGTCCTCAGCGTCGCTTTCGCCCTCATCGGGAAGCTCGTCCCACGCCGCCTCTTCCCCATCCACAAAGTAAGGGGCAAGGCGCCCGGCCTCCTCGGCCAGCGCCTCGCCCCCGTTTTCGCGCGCCTGCGAGCCGGAAGACTTCTTCTTGCCCATGAACTAGCCCCTTAGTCGGTAGCCGACCCCTCGCACCGTCTCGATCATGTCGGCATGCTCGCCCAGCTTCTGGCGAAGCGTCTGGACGTGGACGTCGACCGTGCGGCTCCCGCCGTCAAAGTCCCAGCCCCAGACGCGCTGCAACAGGGTCTCGCGGTTGAAGACCACGCCGGGCGACTTCATGAGGAACGATAGCAAATCGAACTCTCTTAAGGTTAGGTTCAGCTCCTGCCCGTCGCAGCTCGCCTCGTGGCGGGCGCAGGAAAGGGAGAGCGGCCCGGCCTCGAGCGTGTCGGACTCGGCCTTGCGAGCAGCGGCGGAGCTGCGGGCGGGCGCTCGGCGCAGCAGCGCGCGAACGCGGCTCACCATCTCCATCATGCCGAAGGGCTTGGCCAGGTAGTCGTCCGCGCCGCCGTCGAGCGCCGTCACGGTGTCGAGCTCGGAGTCGCGGGCGGTGAGCATCATCACCGGCACCTGGGAGAGCCCCGGCGTCTGCCTGATGCGGCGCAGGATGGACAGGCCGTCCGTGTCGGGCAGCATGATGTCCAGAAGCACCGCGTCGGGCACGCGCTCGGCGCAGGCGCGGCGGAAGGCCGCGTCGTCGGGCAGGCCCTTGGCCTCGATGCCGGCCTGCGACAGCGCATATACCGTCAGCTCACGGATGTTCTTCTCGTCCTCGACGTAGTAGATCACCGGTTCGCTCTCCATCCGAAGGTCGCCCACCTCGGACTACTCCGTCTGGCTCTCGTCGTCGCCGGAGTGGTCCCCTTGGGTAAGGATACGCTCTCCGGTGGCGCGGAAGACCGCCCAATCGGCAACTCGCTGGGCGGTGTCGCCGATGTGCTCGAAGTGCTTGGCAACCATCAGCAGCTCGGGCAGGCTCTTGGGCGAGGGCTTGCCGTCCTTGATGAGCTCGATGACGACCGCCACGGCGTCGGCGTACATCTGGTCGAGCTGGTCGTCGTCGGCGATGACCTGGCGGGCGAGCAGCTCGTCCTTGCCGAGGAAGGCGGCCATGCTGTTCTCCACCATGGTGGCGGCACGCTCGCTCATCTTCACGAAGTCGTCGGCCAGGCGGTTGGAGGCCTTGCGGCTCATCTCGGAGAAGATGAAGGCGATGGAGCGCGTGATGGAGTCGATCTTGTTGAGGTCGGAGACCACGCGGTACGAGGCCGTGATGAAGCGCAGGTCATCGCCGATGAGCGGCTGCTGGAGCAGCATGATGTCGAGGCACATGGACTCAATCTCCTGGCG
>CAVHKV010000065.1:0-4229 GCA_963636635.1 uncultured Bacteroidales bacterium | reverse complement strand
CGTCTCCCTCGAAGAGGGTGGCCGCCCAGCCAAAGCTGCGCCCGGTGGAGAGGCCTACCGCGCAGCCCTGCTCGCGCGCGAAGCGGAACGCCTCACGGACGCGCTGCGGCACCACCGTGGCGCCCCACGGCATGATGGTGCGGTCCACGTCAGACAGGATAAGCCTCATAGCTATAGCCCTTCTACCTCGAATTTATTGCTCGTGATGGTCACACTAGGCTGATACGGAGAAGACCTCATTCGCATACGCCTGTACCCAACGCCAGGCCGAACGAATCTCCACGCTACCGACAGGCAGACGCTAGAGCAAACCACTTTTGGCGCTCGCCCGAGTTCGCAAACACACGCCCGCCAAACCCTCACTCAGCCACGCCATCACATTGTGCGCGCTGTCCCGTCGCGCCCGCGCCGGTTCGCCTGGTCACCCGCAAGCTTTGCAACCACGAAGACCCGCCGCCCGCTCGCGTCCAAGCGTCTGCAAAAGAAAGCCCGCCGGGGGTGCCGGCGGGCGATTGCGTGCTACAGGCTCTCGATGACCTCGACCACCTGGTTGACGTATTGCTCGCAGATGGCGGGCGTGGCGGCCTCCACCATCACGCGGACCATCGGCTCGGTGCCGCTCGCGCGGACCAGCGCGCGGCCCTCGCCCTCGAGCGCGGTCTCCACGCCGGCCACGGCGGCCTTCACGCGCTCGTCGGCCATCACGGCGTCCTTGTCGGCCACCACGACGTTCTTGAGCAGCTGCGGGTAGATCTTCACCGGCTCGGTGAGCTCGGCCAGGGTCTTCTTGGAGCCGAGCATGGCCTCGAGCACGCGCAGGCTCGTGTTGATGCCGTCGCCCGTGGCGCTGTACTTGGAGAAGATGACGTGGCCGCTCTGCTCGCCGCCCAGCGAGTAGCCGTGCTCGGCCATGCAGGCCGCCACGTACTTGTCGCCCACCGCGGTCTGCTCGTAGGCGATGCCCGCGCGGTCGAAGGCCTTGTACAGGCCCAGGTTGCTCATGACCGTCGTGACCACGGTGTTGTTGGCCAGCTGGCCCTTCTCGGCCATGTAGGAGCCGCAGGCGTACATGATGAGGTCGCCGTCGGCCACGTTGCCGTGCTCGTCCACCGCGATGCAGCGGTCGGCGTCGCCGTCGTAGGCAAAGCCCACGTCCAGGCCCTTCTCGGCCACGAGGTTCTGCAGCTGCTCGATGTGGGTGGAGCCGCAGCCGCGGTTGATGTTGAAGCCGTTGGGCTCGTTGGAGACCACGTAGGTCTTGGCGCCCAACGCGTCGAACACGCCCTTGGCGATGGGCGTGGAGGCGCCGTTGGCGCAGTCCAGGCCGATGCGCAGGCCGTGCAGGGAGAAGCTGGCCGAGCTGATGAGGAAGCCGATGTAGCGGTTGCGGCCCTCGACGTAGTCGATGGTGCGACCGATGTCCTCGCCGGTGGCCAGCGGGACCTCGGTCTTGCCGTCGATGTAGTCCTCCACCATCTCGAGCACCTCGGGCTCCATCTTGTAGCCGCCCGAGTTGATGAGCTTGATGCCGTTGTCGGTGTAGGGGTTGTGGCTGGCTGTGATCATGATGCCGCAGTCGAAGTCCTCGCTGCGCACCACGTAGCTCACGGAAGGCGTGGTGGTGACGTGGAGCAGGTAGGCGTCGGCGCCGCTGGCCACCAGGCCCGCGCCCAGCGCGTACTCGAACATGTAGCTGGAGCGGCGCGTGTCCTTGCCGATGACGACCTTGGCCTTGCGGCCCTCGCGCAGGCCGTAGTACCAGCCCACGAAACGGCCGATGGCAAAGGCGTGGTCTACGGTAAGTCCCTCGTTGGCGCGGCCGCGAAAGCCGTCGGTGCCAAAGTACTTCATGCTCAGTCCCCTTCGTTTCGTGCCCGTTGGGCAAAGGCGCGGGCGGGCTCGTTGGAGAAGCCTCGCTCCGGGGCTTCCGTTCGAGAAACCCACCACGGGCTTCCTCTCGAGAAGCCCCGCGCCCGCCGTCCCAGGCGGACGCCCACGCCTCTTGCAAGGCGCGCGCCGCCAGGGACGAGCGCCGAACTGTCAACTCTTTCAATTATGCAACAGGCCGGGCCTTCTCCACCTCATAGCCACGCAAGCGGATAGGGTCCTTGCGACGGCGGGAGGTCGGCGTAAAGCCATCGGCCCCAGTATCAAACAAAGTCGCCGTCCGCCCTACCAGCAGCAGGGAACATGAGGAGCGCGGCCAGCGGCAGTCGCGGCCGACGTGAGCGCGAGTAGCGACAAGAGGCACGGAGCGCGGCCAGCGGCAGGGCCGACATATCACTGCCAGACTAAACGCCTGCCAAAGCCACAACCCACTCCGCTGGCAGAGGCGCATGGGGCTCGGCCGTGCGCTCCCCTACAGCCCGTAGATGGCGTTGAACTTCTCCGTGAGGTAGCGGGTGTAGTGGCTGGCGTCGAAGGGCGCGCCGCAGGCGGCCTCGATGAGCGGCATCGGCTCGGTGTCCTGGCCGTGGCGCCAGATGCGCTCGCGCAGCCACGCGCGGATAGGCTCGAGGTCGCCGCTCGCAACCACGGCGTCGAAGTCCATGCCGCCGGCGCGCATGGCGCTCAGCAGCTGGGCGCCGTAGGCCCCGCCCAGGGCGTAGGTCGGAAAGTAGCCGAGGTCTCCGCAAGACCAGTGGACGTCCTGCAGGCAGCCCAGCGTGTCGGTGGGGACGTCGAGGCCCAGGTAGCTCTTGTAGCGCTCGTTCCACAGGCGCGGGACGTCGGCCGCGGTGGCCTCGCCGGCCACGAGCAGCTGCTCGATCTCGTAGCGGATCACCACGTGGAGCGGATAGGTGAGCTCGTCGGCCTCGGTGCGGACAAAGCCCGGCTCGGCGCGGTTGACGGACAGGTAGAGCTCGCGGGCGTCCACGGCGTCGAAGCGGCCTGGGAAGTGCTTGCGAAGTGCGGCCAGCAGCACCGGGGCGAAGACCTCGCTGCGGCCGACGTAGTTCTCGAAGAAGCGGCTCTGGCTCTCGTGCACGCCGCTCGAGACGCCGCCGTTCAGCGCCGTGTAGTCGTAGGCGGCGGCGATGTTCTGCTCGTACATGGCGTGGCCGCCCTCGTGCAGCATGGAGTAGACGTTGCTGATGACGTCGTCCTCGTACACGTGCGTGGCGATGTAGGCGTGGCTGCTGCAGACGGCGTCGGTGAAGGGGTGCTCGGTCTCGGCCAGGGAGAGCGAGTCCATGTCGAGACCCTCGAGCTCAACCAGCTCGCGGGCGAGCGCCATCTGGGCGTCATGGCCGAAGTGACCCTCGATGCAGGCGCGGCTCGGCTGCCAGCCCTTCTTCTGCATGGCGGCCACCAGCGGCACCACGCAGTCCTTCACCTGGGAGAAGAACTCGTCGTAGAACTTCTTCGAGGTACCGCGCTCGTATTCGTCGAGCAAGGTCTCGTAGGGGTCCTGGCCCGGGTTTCTCAGCAGCGCCATCTCGCGGCGGGCGGCGACGATGCGGTCCAGGTAGGGCTCGAAGCTCTTCCAGTCGTTGGCGACCTTGGCGCGCGTCCAGACCTGCTGGGCCTCGCTGATGAGGCGCGCGTAGTTGGCGGCCACCTCGGCCGGGACGTCCACCTGCTCGGAACGCTCGCGGGCAAGCACGCGCACCTGGGCCGCCCGGGTCTCGTCGAGCTCGCCGGCCGTACCGGCCGCAGCCAGGCGCTCGAGCAGCTCGCCGGTGGAGGCGCAGCACAGCAGCTCGTGGGCCTCCTCCTCCAGCGTGGCCAAGGCTTCGGATCGGGCGGCACCGGCGTTGGCCGGGTCGCAGGTCTCGCCGGCGAACATGATGGAGGTCACCGCGTGGCGGTGGGCGAACAGGTGGGCCTGCAGCTTGTCGAGCAAGGCGAGGTCTTCGGCAACGGACATAGGGCTCCTTCCAATCAGTCAACGCCCACCAGTGTAGCCCTCGCCCGGGATCGTGCTCTTCCGCGCCCCGGCTTCGGGGAAGGCAGGCGCAGCGAGCGCCGGGCGGCCTCGGTGGCAGTGTGCGCTGATGCCCTTGCGGGATTGGCATGAAAACGCGCGCCCGTCGCCCCGCCACGAGCGACAACCCGAGCAGCGCGAGCACTACGCGCAGATGCCATTGCGGGAATGGCACTTGTATGCCGCATCGAGGATGCATAACGACGCCGCACGCTGGTGCCATTTCGGGAAGCTCTGTTAGACCACGGTTGACATTTACTGTCCCGCACGCCCGGTAGGATGGCCCCGTCAGTCAAGAAGG
>CAVHKV010000064.1:0-10335 GCA_963636635.1 uncultured Bacteroidales bacterium | reverse complement strand
GACATCGCGAACCAGAGGTCCAGGGCGAAGGCCTTGTCCTTCTTCTTGTACACGCGGGCTCCTCTCCGGACACCCAAGGTGTCCAACTTTGAGTCCGCGGTCCCCGCTTGTAGCAAATCGCCTAAAAACTCGGCGAAACGATTTTGGCCATGGCGAATACGTAAAAGAATGGGCGCCCACGTCGGTTGTGACGTGGGCGCCCAGCGCCTTCTAGTAAATTCCTCGGGCGCGGCCGGCTCGGTCGCCTACTCGGCGGCGAGGCTTGGCGTTGGCTCCGCTGGCCTTGGACTTGTTGGTGCCCTTGGGCTTTGAGCTGGCTTTTTGCTTGGCTCCGCTCTTAGGCGAGCTCGTCTTGTCGCCGCCCTTGGGCGTTGCGCCCTTGCTGCTGCCCTGGCTGCGGCGCTTGCGCGGCTCGCCGGCCGTCTCGCCGCCACGCTGGCCGCGGGGCCTCTTGCCCTCGCCCTGCTCGGCCTTGCCCGTGCCGCCATTGCGACGACGCCCGCCGTTCGCGGCGGCCGTGAGCTCGGCCACCTCGGCGTCGCTCAGCAGGGCGCCGTCGGCGTTGATGCCGCGCTTCTTCTTGCGCTTCTTCTTGCCCTTGGCCTTGGCGGGAGCGACGGCATTGCGGTTCGGGTCGAGCACGGGCGGCTCCTCGCCCAGCTCCAGGGCAACCTTTGGCTGGTAGGAGGGCACGGTCTGGCCCATGAGGCGCTCGATGCCAAAGAGGTCCTCGGCGTCGTTGACGGTGACGAAGGTGAGCGCCCAGCCGGTCTCGCCGGCGCGGCCCGTGCGGCCGATGCGGTGGATGTAGTCCTCCGGGTCGGCCGGGACGTCAAAGTTCACCACGTAGCGCACGTCGGAGACGTCGATGCCGCGGGCCAGCACGTCGGTGGCCACGAGCACGTCCACCTTGCCGTCGCGGAACTCGGAAAGCGCGCGCTCGCGCTGGTTCTGGCTGCGGTTGCCGTGGATGGGCGCGCAGGTGATGCCGGCGCGGCGCAGGCGGCGGCAGGCGGCGTCGGCGCGGTGCTTGGTGCGGGTGAAGACGATGACGCGCTCGGTGCCTTCGCTCTTGAGCACGGTGGCGAGCAGCGCGTTCTTGGCCTCGAGCGAGACGGGCAGCGCGTACTGGTCGATGGTCTCGGCCACGGTGCCCTTGTGGGCGATCTCCACCGTGACGGGCTCGCTCACCAGGTCGCGGATGCCGCCGATGGCCTTCTCGTCCAGGGTGGCCGAGAACAGCAGCGTCTGGCGCGAGGCGGGCGTCTGGCCCACGATCTTGCGCATCTGCGGCAAAAAGCCCATGTCGAGCATGCGGTCGGCCTCGTCCAGCACGAGTACCTCGACCTCGCCCAGGCGGGCCTCGCCCTGCTCGATGAGGTCTACGAGGCGGCCCGGGGTGGCCACGAGCACGTCGCAGCCACGGCGAAGCGCGGCCTTCTGCGGCTCGTAGCCAACGCCGCCCACCACGGTGACGCTGCGGTGATGCGTGTGCTTCTCGATGGTGGAGCAGACGTCGGCGATCTGCTGGGCAAGCTCGCGCGTGGGCGTGACCACGAGCATGGTGGGGCCGTGGTGGCGTGCGGCGTGGGGCAGGCGGCTCATCGTGGGCAGCAGGAAGGCGGCCGTCTTGCCGGTGCCGGTCTGCGCGGCGGCCAGCAGGTCGTGGCCGGCGAGGACCTGCGGGATGGCCTGGGCCTGCACGGGCGTGGGCTCGGTGTAGCCCAGCGCCTCGACAGCGGCGAGCACGGCCTCGGAAAGGCCGAGGTCGGCAAAGGCGACGTTGGCGTCGCCGGGGGTGGTGCTTTGGGGCATGCGGTTTCCTATCTATGGAAGCGGCGGGGCCAAGGCGGGCCCCGCGGGTGTCATTTGACCAAAAGGGCGGCTGGCAGTTCGCGTTGGCGGCGATTGGCCTACCGATGGTCGATTAGTCGTCACTACTGTAGCTTAACTGTGCTTAGCGCGCAGTTTGGCGCGGTAGGCTTGTGTGCTAACGAGGGATTTTGCCGTTATAGTCTCTTTAAGGAACAAGGCCGAAGAACGAGGTGCGCGATGGGGGAGTCCACAGGCGGAGATTGGTGGCGTCACGACGAGCCGGACGTGAGCTCGCGCCGGTCCGGCTCTGGCGAGCGCGGCCGTGCGTCGCGTGGCTCCCGCTCGGGCTCGCGTGACGAGAAACGCCAGCGCTCCGGCTCCTCGGCCTCTGGCAAGCGTGGCCGTTCCGGTCGCTCCGGCCGCTCGGGCCGCGGCGAGGAGAACCTCTCGAACACCGCGCCCTTCCCGCGCTCCTATGACGAGCGCGCGGGCTACGAGCAGCGCGGCTCCTACGAGGACGCGCGAGGCTACGACCAGCACCCCCGCGAGCAGCGCCCCTACGAGGCCTCCGGCGCCTACGAGCCGCGTCCCTACGACCGCGCCCGCCCGCAAGACCCGCGCACCATCGGCCGCGAGGCCCCGCGCTACGCGGGCCAGGCCAACGAGAGTGCCGAGTACGGCCCCTCCACCTACACGCCGGAGGAATACTCCTCGCGCGGATACTCGCCCCGCTACGCCCGCGCCCGCCAGCGCGAGGAGGGCTACCGCATCGACCCGGCGGCCGGACGTCGCCAGGCCGAGGAGCTGCCCTACGCCCGCCACCGCTCCGGCGGCCAGCAGGGCGGCGGCTCCCGTTCCGGCTACCAGCACAGGGGCCCCGCCAACTCGGCCGGCCGCGGCTCGGAGCACTACGACCGCGCGCCCTCGCCCATCCCTGACGAGCGCGACCCGCGCGCCCGCAGGCGCCCGCGCAAGCAGCGCCCGCTGGGCTGGAACACGCAGAACGTCCCGCAGATGAACAAGGGCTTGGCCAGCAAGGGTGGCTGGAGCCCCAGGGCACTCAACGGCCGCGGCGGCGTTCCCAAGCCGGCGCTCATCGCAGGTCTCGTCCTGGCGCTCGTGCTCGTCTTCTTCATCCTGCGCGGCATGGTGGGCTGCGTGGCCGGCCTCGTGGCGCCCGCCGCGGACGACGCCGCGCAGGCCGAGGCGGCCACGACCGCCGCCGCCACCGATGACGCCACGCAAACCGCGAGCTACGACACCTCGGTCTCAACCAAGCTTCTGGACGAGGGGCGCCACACGGCCAGCGGCATGGGCCGCATGAGCTTCTCGGCCGTGGGCGACAACCTCGCCAACGAGAACCTGCTCGAGCTGGCCGACTCCTGGGCCGGCTCCACCGGCGACGGCGAGTACGACTTCTCGCCCTTCTACACCGAGGTGGCGCCCTACGTGCAGAGCCAGTGCGACGTGAGCTTCATCAACCAGGAGACCACGCTCGGCGGAACCGACGAGTTTGACTACTCGGGCTACCCCAGCTACAACACGCCCGACACCATGGCCGACGCCCTGGCCAACGCGGGCTGGCGCATCGTGAACCTCGACACCAACCACACCTACGACACCTGGACGAGCTCCATCGAGCATGCCCAGCAGGTCTGGAGCACCAAGAGCAACCTGCTCACCATCGGCAGCTACTCGAGCGAGGAAGACCGCTCCACCATCCGCGTGGTGGAGTGCAACGGCATCCGCCTGGCGGCGCTGGCCTACTGCTACGGCCAGAACGGCTACGAGCAGAGCGACCTGCCCAACGACTACTACGCCGTGCCCTACGACGAGGACAAGCTCAAGAGCGAGGTGGCCCAGGCCCGCAAGGTGGCCGACGTGGTGCTCGTGTACATGCACTGGGGCACCGAGTACTCCAACGAGGCCAACGACGAGCAGAAGTCCATCGCACAGGTCTGCGCTGACAACGGCGTGGACGTCGTCATCGGCAGCCACGCGCACGTCATCCAGCCCGTGGAGTGGGTGAGCCGCGCGGACGGCGGCAAGATGCTGTGCGCCTACGGCCTGGGAGACTTCGTCGCGGGCTACGGCGGCTATCCGGACTGCATCATGAGCGGCATGCTCACCTGCGACTTTGTGCGCGTGGGCGAGGACGGCGACGCGAGCGCCGACAACGTGGGGCCGGGCGGCATCGCTGTGGAGAACGTGGTGTGGCACCCGCTCGTGGAGCACATGGTGGGCTCCACCGACGTCGTGCGCTTCGTGAAGGACTACTCCGAGGACGACGCCAACGCCAACGAGCTCCTCGCCACCCTGGACGACCCGCTGAATTGGCTCAAGACCAAGACCAAGGAAGTCATCGGCGACGAAATCACGATCGACGTGTAGGGCCACGAAAAACGCCCGCTCCCGGATAACCGAGGGCGGGCGTTCACGTAGGCGTCCCTGCCAACAAGACGTTGGAGGGCAAGGTCAAGATTCTTCCTGCTATTGGGCCTGCGTGGTGCCTTCCCGTCCATTTGTCTCCTCCCAAAGCTCAGCCAGCGAGGCCAGTTCGTTGTCGTCTATGTACCCCTCGCGGCGGGCGTTGAGAGCGGCGTCGCGGAGCCTTTCGGCCAGTATCGTGTTCTTGCAGAAGTGGATGGCCTGGGAGACAGACTGGCTTGGTATTCCCTCGTATTCGGTGGGCGTCTCATCCTTGGGAAGTCGGTGGAGCTTTATGCCCGCCGGAAGCTCCTTGCGAATGCGCTTTGACGTGGCGACGTGTGTGAGGCTGGGGTTTGTGGGCGCTAGCTCGAGCATTGCGATGACGGATTCGCCGCAAAGGCAGGCGTCGGGGCCAACGAGCGCGACGGCCCATGCGTAGGTGTCAAATTTGGTGGGGACGTACTGGACGAGCTGGTAGAGCCCCTGGCCAACCCGGACGAGTTTGCCGCGTACGGCATATTGCACGAGCTCGTTGTTGGAGATGCCGAGACCGCGGGCCTCGGCGGAAGTGATGAGACCGTAGTTGTCAGAAGCGAGCTCGTATATGTCATCGAATTTCGTCATGTCAAAAGTATAACGAAAACATAATACTATTGCCAATTTGGCGCGGTGCCCACAGAAGAAGCAGCCGAAGGGCGGGCCTTGTGGCTGGTGAGATTCCGCATGAGCCGAAGGTGACTTAATGTCACCTTCGTGCGAGCGCAGGACTGCCCGAGCCGGACGCAAGGCCCGGCGGTCGGCGTGCAGCCTTGCAGGCGGCTAGTTCACGGCGTTGTCGGGGAGGCGGTTCTCGAGGAGGAGCTGGGCGCAGGCGTCGAAGGACATCTCGGCCAGGGTGCGGGCGCTCTCCTCGGAGAGGTAGGCCGAGTGCGGGGTCACCAGGCAGCGCTCGTGGTCGATGAGCGCGTGGTTGAGCTGGGAGGGGTCGGCCTCCTGCACGAGGGTGTCGAGGGCGGCGGCCCTGATGCCGGCCTCGCCGTTCGTGGCCACGTTCTGGTCGAGGGCGGACACGAGGGCGTCCTCGTCGATGCAGCCGCCGCGCGCGGTGTTGATGAGGAAGGCGCTGGGCTTCATGTAGGCGAGCTCGCGCACGCCGATGAGGTTCTCGGTCTCGGG
Source organism: uncultured Bacteroidales bacterium (assembly GCA_963636635.1). Taxonomy (GTDB): domain Bacteria; phylum Actinomycetota; class Coriobacteriia; order Coriobacteriales; family Atopobiaceae; genus Parolsenella. The sequence continues at coordinate 4,914 of CAVHKV010000064.1, read as the reverse complement.
GATGAGCGGGCAGTGCAGGCTCACCACGTCGCTGATGGCCAGCAGGATGTCGAGCGAGTCCACCTTGGTGCAGCCCGCGGCCTCGAGCTCCTCGGCGGTCTTGGTGGGCGCCCAGACGACGACCTTCATCCCCAATGCCTTGGCCATGGGCGCGACGGCCTTTGCGATGCGCCCAAAGAACACGAGGCCGAGGGTCTTGCCGGAGCAGCGGCGGGTGGGGTAGCCGGTTGCCGGGTCCCAGCCGCCGGCCAGCGCCTCGCGGTTCTGGAAGCTCACCTTGTGGAAGAGGTCGAGCATGAGGGCGACGGTGTGGGTGGCCACGTCCTCGGCGCAGTAGCCGGGGCAGTTGGTGACGGTGACGCCGGCGGCGCGGCAGGCGTCCAAGTCCATGTGGTTGGTGCCGATGGACATGCTGGCCACGAGCTTCACGCCGGCCGCGCCCATGCGTGCGGCGCACTCGGCGTCCACCGGCATGAACTCGCCGATGACGGCCTCGCAGCCGGCAAGCTCCTCGGCGGTGGGGGAGCAGTAGGGCTCGTGGGCGCATTCCACCAGCTCAAAGCTGTCCGCATCGGGACGGCCGGCGAGGACCTTTGCGCCGAGGCCAACGGTGGGCTCGAGCGTGTAGTAGAGGACGCGGTGCTTTGCCATGTCTGTTCCCTTTCGGTCTTTCGCCGGACGGGCGGCGGGCGGTTTGCAGGCGCTGCCTGCCGGGGCGGTGCTGTTGGGCGGGGTTTGGCTGGGGTGCCTGGTGGCGGTCCGGCCAGGCCTTGCGGTCGTGTTCGGGTGGCTGCGGTCGTGCGGGCGTGTCTGTGGCCACGGGGCGCGGCGATTGCGAGCGCGCCGTGCCTTGCACGAGGGGCGTTCGCAAGCCGTGCGAGCAGCTCACATCTGCCTATTCTAGGGGCTTTGCGTTAATGTCCCAAGTCGCGGCTAGACTGTTGTGGCTAAGAAAAGCCGCCTTGGGGGCGGCATCGAGTTTTGGGGAGAGTCGCGCATGACCGAGGCACCACGCAAGAGAACCGCCGCAGACCTTACGCTGCCCGCCTTCCTCACGCAGGGGCAGGCGACTGCCGGCCAAGGCGGCGCGGCTGGTGGCCAGGGCGCCGATGCAGCCGCTGGCGCCTCGGGCCGCGGCGGCAAGTCCGCCGGTGCCGCGGCCGTGGGCCAGCTCTTCTCCACAGATGACATGGTCGTTCCCGGCGCCGCGCCAGCCGCCGCCAAACCCGCGAAGGCCGCCCGCGCCGCGGCCCCCGCGCCCTGGGGTCACGCATCTGGCATGGCCCCCGCCGCGTCCGGCGCCTCCACGTCTGGCGGCATGACATCCGGTGCCGCCGCGTCCGCAAGCTCAACCTGGCCGGGTGCCGCTGCCGCGCCGGCCCCCGCGCCCGCCCCTCGCCCGAAGTGGACGCCGCCGGCGGTCTCCATCGATCTTTCCGGCCTCAACACCGCCCAGCGTGAGGCGGCCGAGTGCACGAGCGGCCCCCTGCTCGTGCTTGCCGGCGCCGGCTCGGGCAAGACGCGCGTGCTCACCTACCGCATTGCCCACATGATCGCCGACGAGGGCGTGCGTCCCTGGCAGGTCCTGGCCATCACCTTCACCAACAAGGCCGCCGCCGAGATGCGCGAGCGCCTGAACGCCCTCTTGCCCGGCAGCACCCGCGGCATGTGGGTGTGCACCTTCCACGCCATGTGCGTGCGCATCCTGCGCGAGGACGCCGACAAGCTGGGATTCCGCCCCAACTTCACCATCTATGACGACGATGACTCCAAGCGCCTCGTGAAGCAGATCATGAGCGACCTGGAGATTGAGCCCAAGCAGTTCCCGCTGAACGGCATCCGCTCCAAGATCTCCAGCGCCAAGAACGCCCTCGTGCTGCCGGACGAGTTCGAGGGCCTGGCCAACACGCCGCCGCTCACGGCCGCCGCGCGCGTGTACCGCGAGCTGCAGGTTCGCCTTGAGCGCGCCAACGCCATGGACTTTGACGACCTGCTCATCAACGCGCATCGCCTGCTGCGTGACCACCCCGAGGTGCTCAAGAAGTACCAGGACCGCTTCGTGCAGATCAGCGTGGACGAGTACCAGGACACCAACCACGTCCAGTACGAGATCACGAACATGTTGGCCGCGGCCCGCCGCAACCTCATGGTGGTGGGCGATGACGACCAGTCCATTTACTCTTGGCGTGGCGCCGACATCCAGAACATCCTCGACTTTGAGAAGGACTACCCGGACGCCAAGGTGGTGAAGCTCGAGGAGAACTACCGCTCCTTCGGCCACATCCTCAACGCCGCCAACGCCGTGGTGGCCAACAACAGCCGCCGCAAGGAGAAGCGTCTGTTCACCTCTCGCGGTGACGGCGAGCTGGTGGACGCCTACCAGGCAAGCGACGAGCGCGACGAGGGCCGCTGGATCGGTGCCCAGATCGAGAAGGTCCACGCCCAGGGCACGAGCTACGACGACATGGCCGTCTTCTACCGCACCAACGCGCAGAGCCGCATCCTCGAAGACATGCTGCTGCGCGCCGGCGTTCCCTACAAGATCGTGGGCGGCACGCGCTTCTTCGACCGCGCCGAGATTCGCGACGTCACGGCCTACCTCAAGCTCGTGGTGAACCCGGCAGACGACGTGAGCGCCCTGCGCGTGGTGAACACGCCCCGTCGCGGCATCGGCTCCACGAGCGTGGCCAAGATCCAGAGCTACGCCCTCATGAACGGCATGCCGTTCCTGGCTGCCTGCCAGGCCTGCGTGGCCGAGACGAGCCTGCTCTCGGCCAAGGTCCGCGGCGCGCTTGCCCAGTTCACAGGCGTGATCGAGAACGCCCGCGCCAAGAGCGGCGAGCTCTCGCGCGTGATCGAGTCCATCGTGGACGACGCGGGCCTCATCTCCGCGCTCGAGGCCGAGCACACCATGGAGGCCGACGGCCGCGTGGAGAACATCCGAGAGTTCTTTGGCGTGGCGCAGGAGTTTGACGAGACGCACGACGACGTGGCCGAGACGCTGGAGAGCCTGGCGCAGCTGCGCGAGGCCGGTATGCTCGATGCCGCCCCCGGCGAGGAACCGAGCGCGGCGCCCGCCCAGCCGGTTGACCCCAACGTGGCCGTGGCGGCCGAGAAGCTCCCCGCCTTCATGGAGTGGCTCGCCCTGCGCAGCGACCTGGACTCGCTGGCCGGCTCCAGCAGCGCCGTGACGATGATGACGGTGCACTCGGCCAAGGGCCTGGAGTTCCCCGTGGTGTTCGTCGCCGGCATGGAGGAGGGCATCTTCCCGCATGCCGGCCACGAGGACGACCCGGCGGGCGTGGAGGAGGAGCGCCGCCTGGCCTACGTGGCCATCACGCGCGCCCAGCGCAAGCTCTACCTCACCTACGCGGCCACGCGCCGCACCTACGGCACCACCTCGGCCAACCCGCCGAGCCGCTTTTTGCGCGAGATTCCCGAGGAAGACATCCAGCTCGTGGGCGTGGGCTCCGAGGGCTTCTCCGGCGTGGGCTGGGAGAAGCGCGGGGACCGTCGCGGCACCTACGGCAGCGGCACCGAGGCCTACGGCGGCGCCGTGTTTGGCTCGGCCACGCGCTCTGCCGGCGGCAACGCCCAGGGCCGTGCGGGCGGCGTGAGCTTCAGGTCTGCGGGCGAGGGCGGCTACGGTTCCCGTGGCGGCCGCTCCGGCTCCGGCATTCCCGCAGGTAGCGGCCTGCCCCTCTCGGCGCTTGGCGGCACCGGCCGCGGCAAGGCGACGTTTGGCTCGGTCCCCTTCGAGGGCGAGGGCCGCGTGATCGGCTCCGCGAGCGGCGGTTACGGTCGTGGGCGTGACGCTGCGGCCGACCCGTTTGCCGAGAACCCCGCAAACGGCATCAAGCGCGACGCGGCCAAGGCCTCGGAGGGCTTTGCCGCGGGAGACCAGGTCTCGCACAAGACCTTTGGACCCGGCGTGGTGCTCTCGGCCGCGGGCGACGTGGTTGAGGTACGCTTCACGCGCACGGGCAAGGTAAAGAAGCTGATGAAGGGCTTTGCCCCCATCGTGAAGGTGCAGGGATAACCAATGGAGTTCTCGTTCATGGGGCTTACGGCCACCGAGCTTTTGCAACACGCCCTGCTGCTCGTGGGGACCATGGCGGTCACGGCCGTGGTGGTCCACTTCGCCACGCGCGGCCTGCGTCACCTGCTCAGGAACAGCAACGTCCCCAGCGCGAGCATCTTCATCAACATCGCCCGCGCCTTCATCTGGGCGCTGGCGCTGCTCTTTGTGCTCGAGCCGGTCTTTGGCATCAACCCCACCGCCTTCGTCACGGCCTTGGGCGTCACCTCGCTCGTCATCTCGCTCGGCATGCAAGACACGGTCTCGAACCTCATCGGCGGCATCGGCCTCATGGCCTGCAAGGTCATCCAGCCGGGAGATGTCGTCACCGTCTCGGGCTTTACGGGCAAGGTGACCGACATCAACTGGAGAAATACCACGCTGAGGGACCGCAACGGCAACGAGCAGGTCATCCCCAACTCGGTGCTCAACAAGACGGCGCTCACCTGCTGCGACGACGCCTTCGCCTCGCGCTGCGACGTCCACCTGCTCATCCGCCACGGCGCCAACACCGAGGTGGTGGCCAAGGAGATCTGCCAGGCCACCCACCTTGCGCTCGAGAACCGCCTGTTCGACGACATGGACCCCGACGTGATGTTCGTGGGTAGCACCAACTACGGCATCGAGTGCACCGTCTACCTCTACGTGAAGGAAGGCATCACCTTCGACGGCGCCCGCAACGCGCTGGTGCGCCAGATCGCCAGTTGCACCTGGCTCGCTGACGAGAAGTAGGCGGCCTTGCGGTGGCCTTGAGCGCACCGCAATGGCCAGCGGAAAATGGTTCGCTAGATAACGACGCCGTGGGCTCAGAGAAACTTGAGCCCGCGGCGCCCTGC
>CAVHKV010000063.1:0-5501 GCA_963636635.1 uncultured Bacteroidales bacterium | reverse complement strand
CCGGCCGCCCTCGTCAGGTGCGGGGGAGTGGCGAGCCCGTAGGCCGGGGCTACTCCTCGCTGGCGGCCTTGGCCTCGTCGAGGTAGCTGTAGAGGGTGTACTTGGAGATGCCGAAGTACTTGCAGACCTTGGGGCCGGACTTGGTGATGAGGAAGGCTCCCGTATCGTTGAGGTAGCCGATGGCGCGCACGCGCTCGTCCTTGCTCATGAGGGCGGCGGGCTTGCCCACCAGCGCCACGCTCTGCTCGATGAGGTCGTCGAGCAGGTCGGCCACGTTCCTCACGATGGGCTCGGCCTTGCTCTCGTCGTCCTTCCCGTCGGCGTGGTAGCCCGTCAGGCCGTTCAGGGCCTTGGCGGCGGCGGAGATGATGGTGATGTCGTAGTTGATGCCGAGGATGCCGATGACCTCGCCCTCGTCGTTGCGGATGAAGACGGTGGTGGAGCGCAGGATGCGGCCGTCGTCGGTCTTGGTGAGGTAGGCCAGGCGGTCATCGAGCTTGTGGAGCTTGCCGGCCTTGGCGGCCTCGAGCACCACGTGGCTGGGGCCGTCTCCCACCGAGCGGCCGGTGACGTGGCCGTTCTCGATGGCCACGATGGAGCGCTCCGGGTCGGCCGTCTCAAGGTCGTGCACCACGACCTCGCAGTTCGTGCCGAACTGGGCGGCGATGGCGTGGGCGAGACGCGCGTAGAAGTCAATCTGGTTGGCGTCCATGTTCGGCCTTTCTCGAGACGGCTTCGTGCTTGCCCAGCGCTTGAGGTTCAGCGCTATAATCCCCTCTAGCTGCAAAAACTAACACAAAGTATGATTTTCGGACAAGAAGTTATCCAAACGGCAACGCGCCCTAGGCGAGAGGGGAAGCCCATGAACAAGAAGGTCGAGGAATTCATTCCGTTCTTGGACTTCCTGGGCGCCGCCCTCGGCTCCGCGACCGAGGTGGCGTTGCACGACCTCACCGACCCTGAGCACTCGCTGGTGAAGATCGTGAACGGCCACATCTCCGGGCGCGCCGTGGGGGCGCCCGCCACGGGCTTCTCCCTCAAGATGGCCGAGCAGCTCGAGGGCTCCGGCGACTGCTTCGTGAGCGACTACGTCTCCACCACCGTGGACGGCCGGCCGCTGCAGAGCTCGTCGTACTTCATCCGTGACGGCGAGAAGATCGTGGGCATGATCTGCGTCAACATCGACCCGCAGCCCTTCCGCACGCTCGAGGACGGCCTCAAGGTGTTCATGGAGGCCTACCGTCACGGCGGCTCCGAGGAGTACCGCGACACCAACCTCGAGGCCGTGCGCAACGCCTACCGCGCCTCCAGCGTGGAGACGCTTTCCGTTGGCGGGGTGGAGACAGGCGTGGGCGAGCAGGTGCGCACGCTGCTCACCGCCCTCGGCAAGAGCTCCGACGAGCTCGACCAGACCGGCCGCCTGGACGTCATCCGCAGGCTCGAGGCCGCGGGCGTCTTCCTCATCAAGGGCGCGGCGGCAGATGTGGCCAACGAGCTGCACGTCTCTGTTCCCAGCGTCTACCGCTACCTGCAGCAGGTGCGTCGCCAGGGGTAAAGGTGCCCGGGCGCGGCCCCCTACGGCCGTCATGGCTTTCAACATCAGATGTTCTGCGCGAACGGGCCCGGCAATCCGGGTCCGTTTTCTGTTATGCGAGAGGGCTTGGTAATTCGAGCTCGCTTTCTGTTATGCGAACGGGCTTGGCAATCCGAGTCCGCTATGTCGGTGCGACGCGACTCGGGTTGCCGCGGAGCTTGTGGCCGATGAGTCGTTGCCTTTGCCCTGCGCCTTTCAAGTCCATTGTTCCGCCCTGCCGCGTGCCGCGTTTGTGGTGGGCTGGATGGCGAGCCTTCTCCCGTGCTTTACACGCGAGGTTTAGACCGGCTGTCTCGCCTTGTTCCGGCGGTCGCCCCGGCGCATCAGCCCTCGTATCGAAATGAGCGGCAAAGCTACTAAAGCTGATGGCTGCAAGCGCCCTCCCATGTCCCCGCTGGCTCCCCGCGCGCAAAGTTGCCTGGCTGCGGACTAGGGGAGCGAATCATGCGAATCTTTTCTCAACGCTTGCAGCACACCCCTTGGCGTTGCTCAGAAAAGTAATCAACGCTTTCCCATATTCTGCCAACCTACCAGCGAGTTTGCCGTTCGCAGTCCAAAACTTACCGCCTGCAATAAAGAATTATCACCAGATACAGTAATAAATAATAATCAGGCTACCCGAAGCGGGACGACCGGCCTTTCGCGAAGGAAACGGTGCCGGTCCCGTGACCAACGGCATGCAAGAAAAGCCGCCGGCGCATTCGTACGGTGCGCGTGAGGGGCTGCGATGCCGGGGCTTAGTTCGCGGGCCAAGGGTGCCCGCGAGACCACGCGGAAGAAATCCGCAACGGCATGCGGGCGAACGGCTCGCAGCGGTCTAAGGGAGAATCTCATGGAAGAAACGCTAGATAGGCTGTTCCACCTCAAGGAGCGTGGCACCACGGTGAGGACTGAGGTGCTCGCCGGCCTCACCACCTTCGTCACGGCGGCCTACGTGCTGGCCGTCAACCCCTCGGTCATGAGCGCCACGGGCATGGACTCCGGCGCCGTCTTCACGGCCACGGCCCTCGTGTGCTTCCTGGGCACGCTCGTGATGGCGCTGCTCACCAACTACCCCTTCGTCCTCGTCCCGAGCATGGGCCTCAATGCCTACTTTGCCTATACGGTGGTGCTCGGCATGGGCTATAGCTGGGAGGTCGCGCTTGCCGCCATCTTCCTCGAGGGCCTGGTGTTCGCCGCCATCTCGCTCACGAGCCTGCGCGAGAAGATCTTCGACGCCATCCCGCTCAACCTCAAGTATGCCATCTCGGCGGGCATCGGCCTGTTCATCACCATCATTGGCCTCAAGAACTCGGGACTCGTCGTGAGTAGCAGCGCCACGCTCGTCTCCATCTTCTCGTTCTCCGGCAGCATGGCCGAGGGCACCTTCAACACCGCCGGCATCAGCGTCGTGCTGTTCTGCGTGGGCCTCGTCATCACCGGATTCCTCATGGCCAAGAACGTCAAGGGCAACATCCTGCTCGGCATCCTCATCACCTGGGTCCTCGGCATTGTCTGCGAGCTGTGCGGCCTCTACGTGCCCGACGCCGCCGCCGGTTACGCCAGCCTGCTGCCCGACTTCTCCAACGGCCTCTCCGTGCCCTCCATCGCCCCCACCTTCATGAAGATGGACTTCTCGCACATCGCCGACCTGGGCTTTCTCGTGGTGGCCTTCGCCTTCTTGCTCACGAGCCTCTTTGACACCGTGGGCTCGCTCATCGGCCTGGGCGCCAAGGCCAAGCTTTTGGACGAGGAGGGCAACATGCCCGCCGTGGGCCGTGCCATGGGCGCCGAGTCCATCGCCACGATGATCGCCGGCGTGCTGGGCAACTCCGCCACCTGCTGCTCCGTCGAGTGTGCCGCGGGCATCGCCGAGGGCGGCCGCACGGGCCTCATGGCCATCACCACCGGCGTCTTGTTCCTCGCCTCGATGTTCCTCTCGCCGATCTTCCTCGCCATCCCGTCGTTTGCCACCGCGCCCGCCCTCGTCATCGTGGGCTCGCTCATGGCCAGCTCGGTGCTGAGCATCAACTTCGACGACCCCACCGAGTCCGTCCCCGCCTTCCTGTGCTTCGTGGGCATGCCGTTCTGCTACAGCATCGTCGAGGGCATCTCCCTGGGCGTCATCTCCTACGTGGGCATCAACCTGCTGAGCGGCAACTTCAAGAAGATCAGCCCCATGATGTACGTGCTCGCAATTATCTTCATCGTGAAGTACGCGCTCATCTAACCTGCGGCGGGTCATCGTGAAGTACGCGCTCATCTAGCCTGCGGCAGAGCTGGTCACGGCCCGTTCAACTCGTGCGATGCCCGAGATAGCGACCGTCTTTGGCCTCGTGAGAGGGCCGCCGCCTGACTGTGACGCCGCCTGGCTTGAAAGGCCGTCTAACCCCGCCCGTCCACTTGCCCCAAGCTTGCGCTGCTGCCCAGCACCACTTTGCGCCGCCCGGCAATCAATCCGCGCCGCCGGCGCGCAAGCCCTAACCTAGAATCAACGGTGCCAAAAGCACCTCCACCATTGGAGAGAACCATGGAAACCAAGTCCTTCGTCCTCAAGGGCAACGTCTGCTACAACACCACCCCGCAGGAGGTCCGCTGCGTGGAGGGCGGCTACGCCGTGTGCGTGGACGGCGTCTCCGCCGGCGTCTTTGAGGAGCTTCCCGCCGAGTACGAGCAGCTCCCGCTCGTGGACTGCGGCGACCAGCTCGTCATCCCCGGCCTCAACGACATCCACATCCACGCGCCGCAGTACGCCTTCCGCGGCTTGGGGATGGACCTCGAGCTGCTCGACTGGCTCAACACCCACACCTTCCCCGAGGAGGCCCACTACGCCGACGGCGCCTACGCCGAGCGCGCCTACTCCATCTTTGCCGACGACCTGCGCAAGAGCCCGACCACCCGCGCCGTGGTCTTTGGCACCCTGCACGTGGGCGCCACCGAGCTGCTCATGGACAAGCTCGAGGAGAGCGGCCTTGCCACCTACGTGGGCAAGGTGAACATGGACCGCAACGGCGGCGAGAACCTCGAGGAGGACACGGCGCAGTCGGCCGCCGACACGCGCCGCTGGCTGTCCGAGGTTGAGGGCCGCTACGACCACACGGCCCCCATCATCACCCCGCGCTTCACGCCCAGCGTCACCGACGAGCTCATGGCCGAGCTCGCCGACATCGCCCGCGAGCAAGGGCTTCCTGTCCAGAGCCACCTCTCCGAGAACCCCTCCGAGTGCGGCTGGGTCAAGGAGCTCTGCCCGTGGTCGAGCTGCTACGGCGACGCCTACGAGCACTTTGGCCTGCTGGGGCCGCGCACCGTCATGGCCCACTGCATCTACTCCGACGACACCGAGGTGGAGCTCCTGCGCCGCAGCGGCACCTATGTGGCCCACTGCCCGCAGAGCAACGCCCAGCTCTCGAGCGGCATCGCGCCCATCCGCCGCTACATGGACCTCGGCATGAACGTGGGCCTGGGCACCGACGTGGCGGGCGGCGCCAACCTCTCCATGTTCCGTTGCATGGCGGACGCCGTGGCCGTCTCCAAGCTGCGCTGGCGCCTCGTGGACGAGGGCCTGCGCGCCCTCACAACCCAGGAGGCCCTGTGGCTCGCCACGGCCGGCGGCGGCTCGTTCTTCGGCAAGGTCGGCAGCCTCGAGGCGGGCTATGAGTTCGACGCCCTCGTGCTGGACGACTCCGCCATCCGCACCCCGCGCGAGCTTGGCGTGTGGGAGCGCCTGGAGCGCTACGTCTACCTCGCCGAGGAGGGCGGGCGCCTCACCCGCAAGTACGTGAGCGGCCGCGAGATCAGCCTCGCCTAGCTCGGCGGCGGGCTGTCTGGGTCGCCGCGAGGTCGCCCTCACAAGCTGTTGAGCAAGAGCCTTCTTGAACGAACTTCCCCAAGGGCCCGTGGCGTACGCGCTGCGGGCCCTTCGCTATGC
>CAVHKV010000062.1:0-6253 GCA_963636635.1 uncultured Bacteroidales bacterium | reverse complement strand
CCTATGCGACGCTCCAGGATGCGGTGGACGCTGCCGGTGCCGGTGATACGGTTCGGCTTCTGACGGACACCACGGAGTCTGTGACGATTGGCGCTGGCGATAGCCTTACGGTTGATTTGGGTGGGAACACGCTTACCGGCGTCTCGTACCCGCATCCGGATGATGAGGCAATCGCCTTGTATCTCAGTAAATGTGGCGCTGTCACAATTAAGAACGGCACCATTTCCGCTGATTGCACCACGTCCGCAGACGCCAGGGCGGCTGTGGTCGCATATTCTTGCACTGGAACTGTTACGTTCGACGGCGTGAGCATGACCGTGGGGCGTCATGACGGCGATAAGGAAAATGGAGTCTTCGTTGCTCTATATATCGCCGAATGTACAGCCGAGGTTGATGGGTGCACCGCCACCGGTAGCGGAAACTCATATGCCCTGTTTGTGGACAACGGCACCAACAAGAAAGCCACTATAAAGACCGGCACCTTCAACGGTGCTGTTGCGAATGCTAGTGTCGACGCTAATGGTTTCTCCATCGAGGGCGGCAAGTTCTCTAACCTTCTCGTTCGAGTTGGCGAAAGCGCTTACGATGCAATTGCAAAATATCTTGTTGCTGATAAGACCCTTGAGTACAAGAGCGACGGGGCCAACAAGTACTACACCGTTGTGGATGCTGGTGACACCTCGGCCCTTTCGGCTCTCAAGAATGACTCGGGCTGGATGCTCGCGGCTCAAACTGGAGACATCTACTACGAGCACGGTACGGACAAGTCCGTTGTCACGGCCGATGTCAGCTCGCTTAATTTGGACGAGAGCCTTATCAGCCAGATCTTCCGCGCTTCGTTTGTGAACGGCACCGACGAGGTAGCCCACTACGGCTACTACTCCGGTGACGCACTTGGGACTTTGCCGGACGCCCCGTCTGCCCCTGCCGGCAAGAAGTTCGCTGGTTGGTTCACCACGGCCGGCGACCAGGCAACCGATACCACCAAGGTCACGGCTGACGTCACCTACTACGCCAAGTGGGACGACATCGACGGCGTTGCCGAGTACAACGGCCGGAAGTACGAGAAGCTCCAGGACGCCATTGACGACGCAGCCAAGAACGGCGGCACCGTCAAGCTGCTCAAGGACGCTACGGAGCGTGTGACCATCGCAGCCAGTGGCAAGGACGTCACGCTCGATCTTGGCGACAAGGAGCTCGCCCAGCCCTCTGAAGGCGAGAACTTCACCGTGAAGGTCGCCGGCTCCGGCAACGTCGTTATCGAGAACGGCGCAATTGCCGGCCAGGGCAAGGTTGTCTACGTCGACAAGAGCTACAACGAGGGCGTCAACCTGACGCTCAAGGGCACGAGCGTCACCACCTCGGCCACCAACGACGCCGCCGTCTACTTTGAGGGAACCGGCAAAGCCGCCAAGCCCTCGAGCCTCACCATCAATGGCGGCACCTACGTTGCCACGGGTGCGAACGCCCCTGCCCTGCGCGTTGACGAGGGCGCAACCCTCAGCGTCATGGACGGCAACTTTGAGAGCGAGGCGGACGGCACCATCCTCATCCGCGACGCCGCCACCGAGGCCGACCTCGACTGCGACGTTGAGCGCCACATCAACCTCGATGCGGGCGCCAAGGCCGAGAACGTCACCGTCCACATCGGCGCCACCTTCGGCGACGCCTCGAACGCTAAGTTGCTCGCGAACGGCCTGTACTTCTACAAGGGCGGCACCAAGGCCGACAACGAGTACGACTACAAGGTCATTGACCTTGAGGGCGACGAGTACCAGGAAGGCGCCAACTGGGTGGTGTACAGCACCGACGACGAGACGGCGGACATCGTCTACTTCGAGACCGAGGATGACGCCAAGGCCTACGCCTCCCTCTTTGACGACGCAACCTACATCCCTCTCTACCGCGTGACCTTTGAGGCAAACGGCGACCAGTACGACCGCCGCGTCTACGAGGACTACGAGGAGATTGGCGAGCTTCCTTCCGGCCCCGACCTTGAGGTTGAGGGCTACACCTTCGCCGGCTGGTACGTTGACGGTAAGAAGATTGACTCCACCTTCAAGGTTGAGAAGGACACCGTTGCCGTGGCCATGTGGTACAAGAACGGCTCTGAGGACGACCCCGTCGTTGACCCGACCGACGACGACGGCAAGAGTGATGGCAAGCAGGACGACAAGGGCAACAAGGACGACAGGCGCCTGCCCCAGACCGGCGACCCTGCCCTTGCCATCTCCGGCATCGCCGCCGCTGGTGCCGCGATTGCGGGCATTGGTGCGGTTCGTCGCCGCAAGTAGCTTGCGGCCGTAGGGGCTTTGAGCCACTCGGCTAGCGTTTGCCTGCGAATGCTTTGAGGCTCGCGGACGGAGCGGGCTCCAGGGGCTGGAGCTGCGAAAGGCAGGCCGAAGGCTCGCTGGGTACCGCGGTTCGCGAGCAGCGCGGCCTTCAGGGGTTGGAGCTGCGAAAGGTTGCTCTGGGGCTCGCCGTATGTCAGGGCTTGCAGGCGGCGAACGCCTGGCTCCCAACAAGCGGGAGCGCAACATAGCATCGCCAAGGGGCGGCAGGCTTAGGCTTGCCGCCCCTTTTGCTGCGCATCCTGCCGCGAGGCCGCGTCGCCGAGGGGCTCCGCTGCTGTTCAGCTACGCAGGGCTTTCTTGTCGTGGGGGTTACGGTGGGCGCACGGCGCGGGTTGGCGGCTATACTGGAGAGCTGTGCGAACGGACGCAATCGCAGAGGAGCGAAGATGGCAGACCAGCCGCTAGTTGGCATCATCATGGGTTCGAAGTCGGACATGCCCGTCATGGAGGCGTGCACCAAGCAGCTCGAGGAGCTGGGCGTTCCCTACGAGCTCGTGATTGCGAGCGCGCACCGCAACCCCGACAAGGTCCACGAGTGGGCGGGTTCTGCCGCCGACCGCGGCCTCAAGGTCATCATCGCGGCCGCCGGCAAGGCTGCCCACCTCGGTGGCGTCGTTGCCGCCTTCACGCCGCTGCCCATCATCGGCGTGCCCATGAAGACGAGCGACCTGGGCGGCATGGACTCGCTGCTCTCCATGGTGCAGATGCCCTCGGGCGTGCCCGTGGCCTGCGTCGCCATCAACGGCGCCAAGAACGCCGCCATCTACGCCACGCAGATCCTCGGCGCCACCATGCCCGAGTATCGCGAGAAGATGGTTGAGTTCAAGCGCGCGATGGCCGAGGCCTAGGGGGAGCGCAGATGGCCAAGACTTCCAACGGCAAGCACTTTGGCGGGACTCCCGAGCCCGAACAGACGCCGAGCCGTGGCAGCCACTTTGCCGCCAAGCAGCAAGATTCCACCCAGCCCGCGCCCACCGGCCGTCACGCGGCCAGCGGCACACCCAAGCCTCCCAGCACCGCCAACCACGTAACCGCGCCCAACGCGGCTGCTGGCCGCCATGCTGCGGCCACTGCGCCGGTGCCGGTTGCTTCTCGCGCTCGCCATGTCGGCGCCGATGCGGCCGACGGCCGCCGTGCCACCAGCGGCCGCCGTGCCAAGGCCGGCCGCGAACAGAAGCCGGGCAAGAACGGCAAGCCCAAGCGCAAGGGCAACGTCCTTTCCACCATCCTCATCGTGGTGGGCGTGGCGCTGCTGCTCGTGGCCGGCGGCCTGTTCATCCACGCCCAGATGGACTACGCCGCAACCGACGCCAACAACGAGAAGCTCGCGGCCTACGCCACCATCACCGATGACAGCGCCGAGCAGAGCGGCTGCCCCATCACGGTTGACTGGGAGAGCCTCAAGGCCGTGAACGACGACGTGGTGGGCTGGATCTACATTCCCGGCACCAACGTGAACTTCCCCGTCTACCAGGGCGAGACCAACGACACCTACCTGCGCACCTCGGCCACCGGCGAGTACGCCATCGGCGGCCAGATCTTCATGGACTACGAGAACGCGCGCCCCGGCATGGTTGACCGCCAGACCATCATCTACGGCCACCACCTCAACAACGGCGCCATGTTTGCCCAGATAGACGAGTTTGCCAACCAGAGCGGCCTGGAGTCCCTGCAGACCATCTGGTACCTCACCGAGACGGCCGCCTACGAGCTCGAGCCGCTGTGCTTCTACAAGACGCCGGCCACCAACGCCGACGCCCGCACGGTCACCTGGGCCACAGACGATGACTTCCACAGCTACCTCTCCGGCCTGGTGGACCAGGCCACGGCCAAGAGCGACACGGCCGCCGCGAGGATTAGCTCCATCTCCAAGGTGCTCACCCTGTGCACCTGCGACTACGAGAACGACTTTGGCAAGAGCAACGGCCGCGGCCTGCTCGTCTGCGCCCTCAAGAGCGAGATCGAGGGCACGGCCGACACCTCCGCGGACACCAGCTCGGCAGACGACGCCACCGTCGCCGACCAGGCCGACGCCACGGCCGACGGAACTGACGACACCCAGTCCATCTAGCGAAGGGAAGCGCATGTCACGCTGCTCCATGATTGACGTCTGCGAGGCAACCCACGTGGCCGACGCCATGGCTCCCGCTCCCGCCGGCCTCGTGGACGCCCACGAGGACGACGCCCTGCATGACGAGTGCGGCGTCTTTGGCATCTGGGCGCCGGGCCGCGACGTGGCCCGCATGACCTACTTTGCCCTGCACGCCCTGCAGCACCGCGGCCAGGAGAGCGCGGGCATCGCCGTGGGCGACGGCAAGAGCGTCTTTGTGCGCAAGGACCTGGGCCTTGTGACCCAGGTCTTCACCGACTCGGACCTCTCGGCCCTCTCGGGCAAGGTGGCCGTGGGCCACGTGCGCTACGGCACGGCCGGCTCCAAGGGCTGGGAGAGCGCCCAGCCGCACCTCTCTGCCATCAACGACGTCATCATCGCCCTGGCCCACAACGGCACGCTGGTGAACTTTGACCAGCTGCGCGTGGAGCTCATCAACATGGGCGTGCCCTTCCGCACCCACACCGACTCCGAGGTGGCCGCCCGCCTCATCGGCTTCTTCACCGAGAAGAAGCACCGCCTGCGCAGCGGCATCGCCCACGCCATGGCCATGATGGAGGGCGGCTACGCCATGGCCCTCGTGCGCGAGAATGCCCTCTACGCCTTCCGTGACCCGCGCGGCATCCGCCCGCTGTGCCTGGGCAAGCTGGCCGACGAGCAGGGCTGGGTCGTGGCGAGCGAGACCTGCGCCCTGGACATCGTGGGCGCCGAGTACGTGCGCGACGTGCGCCCCGGCGAGATCATCCGCATCTCTGACGACGGCATCTCCTGCGAGCAGGTGCTCGAGCCCGAGCCCGCCGCCGAGTGCATCTTCGAGCACGTCTACTTCGCCCGCCCGGACTCGCGCTTCCACGGCAAGAGCGTCTACTCCATGCGCTACGCCATGGGCGCCCAGCTCGCCCGCGAGTGCCCGGCCGACGTGGACCTCGTCATCGGCGTGCCCGACTCCGGCATGCCGCCTGCCGAAGGCTTTGCCCACGAGCTGGGCCTTCCCTTTGGCGAGGGCCTCATCAAGAACCGCTACGTGGCCCGCACCTTCATCCAGCCCACGCAGGAGCTGCGCGAGATGGGCGTGAGGCTCAAGCTCAACGCCCTGGTGGACAACGTGGCCGGCAAGCGCCTCGTGGTGATTGACGACTCCATCGTGCGCGGCACCACCTCCAAGCAGATCGTGCGCATGCTCAAGGACGCCGGCGCCACCGAGGTCCACATGCGCATCAACTCGCCCGAGGTCACCTGGCCGTGCTTCTACGGCATCGACACCGACACGCAAGACCAGCTCATCTCCGCGAGCAAGACCGTGGACGAGATTTGCGAGTACATCGGCGCCGACTCGCTGGGCTTCCTCTCCATCGAGGGGCTGCGCTCCTGCGTGCCCGAGGTGCCGGGCTGCTCCGGCGCCTGCGGCCGCAAGGGCTACTGCGAGGCGTGCTTCACCGGCGAGTACCCGGTGGAGATTCCGCCGAGCTTCAGCGCGGGCAAGTTCCTGGAGGGCTACAAGCCGCGCAACCTCAGCCACGCGAGCGAGGCCTCCCAGATGAACATCGAAGAGGTCGCCAAGACCGAGATCTAGCGCTGTCGGTGGGCGCGCCGCCTGCGGCCGTGGTGGCGCGGCCACCAGCTGAGAAGCGCTTCCGAGCGGCTGGGCGAGCCACCGTCCGAGAAGTGCGCGGCCGCATCGCGCGGCCGGTGCAAGTTGCCCCGCGCGCAGGGGCGAAAGCCGCCTCGCGCGGTCGAACGAAACGAACGACCCGGGCGCCTTGGCGCCACGGCAAACGAGGTCCAGAAA
>CAVHKV010000061.1:0-3151 GCA_963636635.1 uncultured Bacteroidales bacterium | reverse complement strand
CGACGGGCAGGCCGCCCTCGGAGAACGCGGTCTGGGTGCGGCCGTAGACGATCTGCAGGAAGATCTCGCGCATGGCCACGTTGATGGCGTCGCAGACGAGGTCGGTGTTGAGGGCCTCGAGGATGGTCTTGCCCGGGAGGATCTCGGAAGCCATGGCGGCGGAGTGGGTCATGCCGGAGCAGCCGATGGTCTCGACCAGGGCCTCCTCGATGACGCCCTCCTTGACGTTCAGCGTGAGCTTGCAGGCACCCTGCTGCGGGGCGCACCAACCCACACCGTGCGTGAGGCCGGAGATGTCAGAGACCTCCTTGGCCTGAACCCACTTGCCCTCCTCGGGGATGGGCGCGGGGCCGTGGTATGCACCCTTGGCAACGGGGCACATGTTCTCCACTTCCTGTGAATACTGCATGCCTCTCCTTTCTTTTGCACGAACCGGGCCACTCCCCAGCGGCTCCGGCCATGTGCCACGGCGCTTCCCCAGCGCCATGGCGTCCCTTGTGACGCGCCCAGACTCAGGCGCGAGTTTCACAGACGCTTGCATCATAGCGAAAACGGCCGTCCCGCGCAGGCTCGCGCGAGTCGGCTTTGTAACGTTTTCGCAGATAAACGATGGGTTGTACAGGGCTTGGCGGTCAACTTTTTTCCATCGTAGCCCCACGTTAGGAGCGCACCGAGGCGCCGGTTGTTTCCCGGCAATGGTCAAGCTGACGGGCGCCGGGAGAGCGGCGGGGCGTGCGGCGGCTCCGGACGGGGGTCGCATCAAAGACGAAACTTCGTCCCGAGCAGGGCGCCGCGGCGGCGCGAGTGACCGGGCAAGGCACTGGCGAGCGGACGAGATGTCGAGCGGCCTAAGCGAGCGAAGCGCGCCGCCGTCCCAAGCAGGAGCCACCCCAAGCCTCCAATGGCACCGGCGGCTAGGCCCCCATCGCGTCGATGACGGCCTGGGCCACGCGCAGGCCGTCGGTGGCGGCGCTCATGATGCCGCCGGCGTAGCCCGCGCCCTCGCCTGCCGGGTAGAGGCCGCTCACGTTGACGCTCTGCAGGTCGGCGCCGCGCGTCACGCGCACCGGCGAGCTCGAGCGGCTCTCCACGCCGGTGAGCACGGCGTCGGCCGCGTCAAATCCGCGCAGGTGACGGGCCATGTCGGGGATGGCGGCGCGCAGGGTCTCGCTCACGTGAGGAGGCAAGCAGCCGTCCACCTTGCCCCAGGCCACGCCACGCGGGTAGGTGGGGGCGACGCTCCCCTGCCCGCTCGACGGCTGGTCCTTGAGGAAGTCCCCCACGAGCTGTGCGGGCGCCACGTAGCCGCCGCCACCCAGCTCAAAGGCCGCCCGCTCGCAGCTGCGCTGCAGTGCGATGCCGGCCAGCGGGTCTTCCCCGGGCAGGTCCTCGGGCAAGACGTTGGCGAGAAGGCCTGAGTTGGCGTTGGTGCCGGCGCGCGCGGCCAGGCTCATGCCGTTGGTGACCACGCCGCCCTCCTCGCTGGCGGCGGCGACCACGTAGCCGCCGGGGCACATGCAGAAGGAGTAGGCGCTGCGGCCGCTCGGCAGGTGGCTCACGAGCTTGTAGGGGGCCGCCCCCAGCGCCGGGTGGCCTGCGGAGGGGCCGTACTGGGCACGGTCAACGTTTGCCTGCAGGTGCTCGATGCGCACGCCCATGGCGAAGGTCTTGCGCTCGAGCGTCACGCCGAGCTGCTGCAGCAGCTCAAACACGTCGCGGGCGGAGTGGCCGCAGGCAAGCACGAGGCGCTCCGTGCGAACCTTCTCTTCCACAAGAATGCCGCTCTCGTCACGACGCTCGAGCGTGACGCCCTTCACACGGGGGATGCCCACGCCGCTCTCCAGCTCGATGTCCACCAGGCGGCAACGGCAACGGACCTCGCCACCCAGCTCGCGGATGCGCGCGCAGATGCGCTCCACCACGCCGGGCAAGACGTCCGAGCCGATGTGGGGCTTGGCGTCCCACGCGATCTGCGGGGCCGCGCCTGCCTCCACAAAGGTGTCCAGGACAAGACGGTGCAGCGGGCTCTTGGTACCCGTGGTGAGCTTGCCGTCCGAAAAGGTGCCGGCACCGCCCGCGCCGAACTGGATGTTGCTCTCGCGGTCGAGCTCGCCGGTCTCGTTGAAGCGTCGGACCGCCTCGCCGCGGCGGGCCGCGTCGTCACCGCGCTCCACGAGCAGCGGCTCCAGGCCGGCGCTCGCCAGCGCCAGGGCGCAGAACAGCCCCGCGCAGCCCGCGCCCACCACCACGGGGCGCGTCTCGCAGGCGCTCTCAATGCGGGCCGGCAGCAAAGGCGAGCCGCCGCTCACCTCGGACACGCCGCGGTCGTCGCGGCGGCGCTTGAGACGGGCCATGAGGGAGCGCTCGGCGGCGGCGCCACCGCGCAGGCTCACGCGGGCGGTGACGGTGAGGTGGACGTTGTCCTTCTTGCGCGCGTCGATGGAGCGGCGGCGCAGCTCCACGCCGGTGACGTCGTCGGGCGCGGCGTGCAGGCGCCGCAGCACCGCGGCCCTCACGGCGCGGCGCTCGGCCTCCTGCGTTCCGTCGAGCTTGGCAAGCGAAATCTTGAGCCCGCTGACCTCTAGCATGCGCTTCCCTTCTCGGATTCGGGGTTGGTGGAGTTGGCCACAGCCTCCTTGCGTTCGGCCACGTCGCGGGCGACCTCCTGCGCGTGGGCGCAGGCGGCACGTCCCGCCGTGATGCCCGAGAGCCAGGCCCAGGCGAGGTTGTAGCCGCCGCAGGCTCCGTCCACATCAAGGGCCTCGCCGCAGGCAAAGAGCCCTGGGTTGTCATGAAGCTCGAGCGTAGAGGCATCACAAACGTCCACGCTGATACCACCGCGCGTCACCTGGGCGCGAGCTTCGTCGGCCCTGCCGGTCACGCGCAGGGGCAGTCCCTTCACGAGCGGTGCCACGCGCCAGGCAAGGCCGCCAAAGTTGGCCCCGCCTGCGAGCTTGATGAGCTCAGCGGCGATGGCCGGGTCGAGAATGCCGTCGAGGGCGTGGGCGTCTCCGGGGCGCGAGGCCACGAGCTTGTCCACCTCCCAGGCGTCCACCTCGGGTGCAAGGTCGAGCTCGAGCATGTCGCCGCGACGGGCGTGGCGCGAGAGGTCGAACGACACGATGCCCGAGACCCCGTAGGGCCTGAAGAG
>CAVHKV010000060.1:0-17045 GCA_963636635.1 uncultured Bacteroidales bacterium | reverse complement strand
AGCTCCGCCACCCGAGCCGCTCCGGCAAGCTCAAGGACTACATGGAGGACTAGCCCCCATAGCAAAACTCGCAAGGTCCCGCACCCGCGGGGCCTTTTGCGTTATGCGGGCACACTTTTGCTCTTGACGGCAAGGGCCACGAACTTGTGGTTCGTGCGCTCGTGGATAACGTGCATCTGGGCATCGCATTATGAGGCGGACTACAACGCTGACGGTTCGCCGCGCCCGCTCGCTGCGACACGGCGCCACGTCACTGTGTCCCTCTGTACCAAGGACTTTTGCCGCTCAGAAACGCCCAGACTATCAGGCAAGATTCAGCCCTGAAAACCTCTGAGCCCCGTCAAGTTTGACGGGGCTTATTTTTATGCGGAATGGGTAGGATGCCCTTCGATTTCAGAATTTGGGGCGCGGGAGGCGTTGCATGATGGCTGTTAGGGACGTGCATAAGGGTTCGTGGCGCAGGGCGCTGGCGACCCTGCTCGTTGGCGTGCTGGTGGCCGTGGCGGCCTTCCCACTTTCTGCCTGCGGACAGAAGACCTCGGAGGAGGCAGAGGAAATCAAGGCGAGCCTCGAGAAGAGCCTCGAGGAGCTCAAGACCAACACCGGAGAGGGCGCCCAGATCACCAAGGACACGCTTGACGGCTACGTGGGCGCCCAACTGAGCGACATGGGCCTTTCCGACGACGAGCTGCTCGAGGCATACCTTGACGGCTTTGACTACACGGTGAGCAACGTCCAGGTGGACGGCAACAGCGCCTTGGCTCACGTGAAGCTCAAGTCCCGCTCGGTCTCGGGCATCGTGGGCTCCTACATCGTCCAGACCATGAGCGGCGCCACCGACCCCAAGGAAACGCTCCTCGACATCGTGAAGAACACCGAGCTTACGGACTCGGAGGCCGACGTCTACATCTCCCAGGACGAGGACGGCAAGTGGAACACCACCGAGTCCCTCAAGAACGCCCTGGTGAAGCTCTGCTTCTAGCGGGAGAGGCTCTTTATGAGGCGGCCCTTGTGAGCCTGACCGCTCCTTTCCGTCCGCATATGAGTCGGTGGCCTAGGGCTTCATGGCCGCTTTCGCCCAAGGCCCCAGCTTGAGTTCGATGGCATAGCTACCTAAGTATGGCTCGATGGATACCGATTCGCCGGCATTTAGCCTTGCTACCTGCGGTTTTATGCCGTACCAAAATTTCTCAAATTTTGGGTTGTTCTTCGGGCTGAGTTTTGTATACTAATCCCTGTGCTTCGGCACGCCAGATTCCTCGATAGCTCAATGGTAGAGCCCGCGGCTGTTAACCGCGTTGTTGTAGGTTCGAGTCCTACTCGAGGAGCCAGAAACTTCAAGCCCTGGTTTTACCGGGGCTTTTTCTTTGTCTGTTCGCCTTGCGTCCGCGCGGGGGTGAGCCCGAGGTCGCGGGTCTTGCGAAAGCGATGGCGCTTTCGTATCCAGCCTTCGGGCTCGCGCTTTGCGAGGGGCCGGGCTGTTGGGTATCTTTGCCCCAACGGCCATTGGTCGGGGCGAGAGGCGGACGCCCCTCCTTTCCCTAGCGAGCGAGGGGGACATCAGGAAAGGGGAGCGCCATGCTGGTCTACTGCCTTACGGGCGCGCTTGCCCTCATCAGCGTCTGTGCCGCCCAGGCCCTCGAGCCTCGCAATTACAAGGCGGCCAACGCGCTGTGGCTCGTGACCTTCCTGGCCCTCTTCGTCCCTGCGGCGCTTCGCTACGACATCGGCGTGGACTACAGCGCCACGATGGAGAGCGCGGGCTACCTCGGCTACTGGCAGCTCTACCACCTCTACGCCACCGAGGCGCCGGCCGCCGGCATGGACCTCGGCTTCTATGCGCTCATCCGTGTGCTCAACCTCTTCACGAGCAACGCCCAGTGGATGTTTGCGGCGCTCGCGGCCCTCTCCTGCGGCCTTACGCTGCGCGCCTGCCGCCGCCTCTCCGCCATGCCGGCCCTCTCCGTGGCCCTCTTCATCATGGCGGGCTTCTACTTCGAGTCCCTCAACATCGCACGACAGTGGGTTGCCATCGCCTGCGTGCTGAACGGCCTGGAGTGGGTGGTTGGAAGGACGTCTATGCTGGACGGGCAGACCGCCTGCCTCGACGGCGGAGAGGACGCCGACGGCCGCTCCTTTGCCCGCTATGCCCTCTGGGTGTTGGCGGGCTCGCTCATGCACATGAGCTGCCTCATCTGGCTTCTCGTCTGGCCGCTGTTCCGCCTGCGCATGAGCGTTCGCAGGGCCGTGCTGCTTGCGGCAGGCCTCGTGGTCCTCTCCTTTGTGGGCGAGAGGGCGGCCGTCGTGGTCCTTGCGGGCACGCGCTTCGGCCTCTACCTCGACCCCACGAGCAGTGTCTACGTGGGCCCCCAGCCGCGCCTCAACGCCCTCATCACCTACGGCATCACCTGGGCCTTCACCGTGGCCTGCCTCTGCGGCCTACTTGGAGGAGGGAAGGGTGAGCCCGGCACCGTCGCTTCCAACGCATCTGCTCCGAATTCCTCAGATGCAAATGGGGACGTGACGAGCGAGCTCACCGCGGCTTCAGCAGCTTCGTCTGCGGGCGCCCAAGCCGCAAACGCCGCGGCCCCAGCCGCG
Organism: uncultured Bacteroidales bacterium; assembly: GCA_963636635.1. Taxonomy (GTDB): domain Bacteria; phylum Actinomycetota; class Coriobacteriia; order Coriobacteriales; family Atopobiaceae; genus Parolsenella. Next base: position 14,447 of record CAVHKV010000060.1, on the reverse strand, counting down.
AGCCCGGTCAGCAATGGGGGAGCCCCCACTCTCCGCCAGCGCCTCACGGCCACGACAACCCGCTACGACTCGGCGCTCGTCATCATCGCCGCCATCGCCTTCTGCCTCTTCGCCACGACATTCTTCCTGCCGCACATCGTGGACCGCGTGGCGCGCTACTTCGCGCCCGTCCTCGTCCTCGCCATGCCCCGGTGCCTCACGCGCATCTCTGACCTGCGGTTTCGCCGCGCGGCGCTCGCCGTCATCGTCGTGGCGTGGCTCGCGGCTACCTACGTTCAGGTAGTGGCCGGCGGCCAGTACGGAGTTGTGCCCTACCAGTCCGTATTTGGTGAGCGTGCTGTGCAGGGCGTCCTCTCGTAGCGCGGGCGCTGGTATAGTTAAACGCTAGTCTGCGCGCGGCGCGCGTGGGCGCACGGCAAAAGAGCGGCCCCGCGCGGGCCCACCTTTCGCAAGGAGATTGCATTGTCGCAAGATCAGATGACGGCGGCCCCCGCCACCGTTCCCGCCTCCGAGGCGTTTGCCAAGACCGACCGTGAGAAGCAGAACTTCATCCTCACCCAGCTCGTCACCAAGGACTTCAAGCGCAAGTACCGCCGCAGCGTCCTGGGCGTCGCCTGGAGCGTGCTCAACCCGCTGCTCATGATGGTCGTCATGTCGCTCGTGTTCAGCTTCTTCCTTCGCTATGACTCCATCGAGCACTACCCGCTCTACCTCATCCTGGGCAACGTCATCTGGCAGATCTTCGCCGACTCCACCAACCAGGGCGTCATGGCCATCCTGGACGCGGCGCCCCTGCTCAAGAAGGTCCGCATCAACAAGACGGTGTTCCCCATCGAGCGCGTGCTGTTCAGCCTCGTAAACTTCGCCTTCTCCATGGTGGCCGTCTTCCTCGTCATGATCTACGAGGGCGTCTGGATCAACTGGACCATCATCCTGCTGCCCGTGCTGCTGGTCCTTCTCATGGGCTTCTGCATCGGCATGAGCCTGCTGCTCTCCTCGCTGGCCGTCTTCTTCCGCGACGTCATCCACCTGTGGAGCGTCGTGCTCATGGCCTGGAGCTACGTGACGCCGCTGTTCTGGCCCGTTAGCATGATCGCGAGCGTGCCCTATGCCTTCATGCGCGTCATCATGCTCGTGAACCCCATGTACAACTACGTCACCTTCATGCGCATGATCCTGCTGAACGGCCAGGCGCCCGAGCTCATCACCATCGGCATGTGCGCCTTCTGGGCCGTGGCCATGCTCGCCATCGGCTACGCCGTCTTCCACAAGCTCCAGCACAAGTTCATTCTCTACATCTAGGACGAGACTCCGAAAGGTAGCTCCCTTATGGCCCAAGACACCAAACTCGAAAAGCGCGACGAGTACGCCATCGAGGTCGACGACGTCACCATGATCTTCAACATGGCCTCCGAGCGTCTCGACAACCTCAAGGAGTACCTCATCAAGCTCGTGCGCCACGAGCTGTTCTTCGAGGAGTTCCACGCGCTCAAGAACATCTCCTTCAAGGTCAAGAAGGGCGAGGTGCTCGGCCTTGTGGGCACCAACGGTTCCGGCAAGTCCACGATGCTCAAGATCATCGCCGGCGTGCTCGAGCCCAGCAAGGGCACGGTGAAGGTCCACGGCAACATCGCCCCGCTCATCGAGCTGGGTGCCGGTTTTGACATCGAGCTTACGGCCCGCGAGAACATCTACCTGAACGGCGCCCTGCTTGGCTACACCAAGGAGTTCATCGACGCCCACCTCGACGACATCGTCGAGTTCGCCGAGCTGCGAGACTTCATGGACATGCCGCTCAAGAACTACTCCAGCGGCATGGTGGCGCGCATCGCCTTCGCCATCGCCACGGTGGTGGAGCCCGACGTCCTCATCGTTGACGAGACGCTCTCCGTGGGCGACGTCTTCTTCCAGGAGAAGTGCGAGCGCCGCATCCGCCAGTTCATCGAGAGCGGCGACGTCACGGTGCTGTTCGTGAGCCACTCGCTCGAGCAGGTGGAGCGCCTGTGCACGAGCTGCGTGTGGATTGAGAAGGGCACCCAGCGCATGATCGGCCCCACCAAGGAAGTCTGCGAGGCCTACCGAAAGCAGTTCAACTAATGGCGGGGGAGTATAAACCCGCGCGAGTGGCCGTCGTTGTTGTCACCTACAATCGCGTGGGGCTTTTGCAGGAGTGCCTCGACTGCCTCAAGAAGAGCGAGCTTACGGGCCTGTCCAGCCGCTATGAGCTGGGCATCGTCGTCATCGACAACGCGAGCACCGACGGCACCGAGGAGATTCTGGCGCCCCGCGTGGAGGCCGGCGAAATTTCCTACTTCAACACCGGCGAGAACCTCGGAGGCGCCGGCGGCTTCAACTATGGCATGCGCAAGGCCGTTGAGCTGGGCTACGACTACGTGTGGGTGATGGACGACGACTGCATGGTCCACGCCGACACCCTGCGCGAGCTTCTCATCGCCGGCGAGGGCCTGGAAGGGGAGTACGGCTATCTCACGAGCGTGTGCCTGTGGTGCGACGGCGAGCCCTGCATCATGAACAAGCAGCGCCACCCGCTCCACCATACCATCGAGGACTTTTCGCCCGAGCTCCAGAGCTGCACCCTGGCCTCCTTCGTGAGCCTGTTCGTCCCCACGAGCGTCATCTGCGAGCTGGGCCTTCCCATCAAGGACTTCTTCATCTGGACAGACGACTGGGAGTTCACGCGCCGCATCTCGCGCACCTACCCCTGCTACCTCGTGGGCACGAGCAAGGTCACCCACAAGTGCAAGCAGAACAGCGCCGGCAACGTCGCCACCGATTCCGGCGAGCGCATCGGGCGCTTCCGCTTGGCCTACCGCAACGACATCGTGCTCTACCGCCGCGAGGGCCTTCGCGGCTACGGCTACGTGCTCGCGCGCGACCTCAACCACCTCTTCCGCATCGCCACCGAGGCCAAGGGCCGCAAGCTCGAGCGCGCCGAGGCCGTGGTGGGCGGCACCCTCGAGGGACTGCACTTCCACCCCCAAATCGAGCACGTGGAGCGCCCAAGCAAGTAGGGGAGCTACGAATGCATCATACGTATGCCGTGGTGGGGCAGGGATACTCACAGGGGGCTACGGATGACGCAAACGTATGTGGTTGTGAGGTTCGGATGCTCGCAGGGAGCTACGAATGATGCAAACGTAGCTGTCGTGCATGTCCGTTAGTTTTTCCAATGCTAGCTGTGATTCTATTAGCCATTCTACCTGCATGTTTGCAAATATGCGAACTAAGGGAGAAATTAGGATACTCACAGGCAGCTACGAAATGCACAAACGTATGGATTTGTGTGCTGCGAGAACCTACCGATGCGTCAAACGTATGTTGTTGCAAGTCTGGGACCCTACGGTGAGCTACGAAAAGCACAAGTGTAGGGCTGGAACATCCAAATAGAGGAAGCGCCGGAACCTTGGTCGGGTTCCGGCGCTTCTTTGTTTGGTTCGTTGCTTTACCTCGCGGCCTCTACTCGCTCATGCCGAGGTAGCGGCGCCAGAAGTCCTGGCTGGTGAGGGTGGGGAAGGCCTGCTGGTAGGCGGCGGCCACGCGCTCGTGCTCGAGCTGCCAGCGGCGGCGCAGCTCGCGCTCGCGCTGCTTGATGCGGCGGTTGCGCTCGCGGTCCATGCGGCGCACGGCCACCTTCTCGCCCGTGACGTCGAGGACGAGCACGCAGGAGCGCGCCGTGGTGTCCTTGCTATAGACGCAGTCGCCCGTGAGCTGGTAGTGGCCGGGCTCGCTCTTGAGCAGCGCGTCGGGTAGCAGGTGCTTGTCGTAGGGCAGCGTCTTGGCGAGCTTGCCGGCCAGCGTGAGCCTGCGGTGGCGCGTGGGGTGGACCTCGCCTACGTGGGCGGCCTCAAGCAGCTCGGGGTCAACCTCGTCGAGCGGCACGAACTTGTCGTTGAGCTGGGCGTTCTTGCGCATGAGGTCGCTGCCGTTCACCTCCATGAGCCACTCGGGCCCGCGCAGGTAGTCCTCCACGCCCTGCAGCAGCAGCTCGGCGGCGCCGTACTCGAGGTCGCGGCGGCGCAGCATGACGTTTCTCCACACGCGGCTCATGAACAGCTCGGTGTTCACATAGCCGTCGCAGGCAGACATCACCAGGAAGTTGCGCACGTACTGGTAGCAGTCCACCGAGGCGCGCGGGCGGCCCTCAAAGCTCTCGTGCCACACGCAGATGCCGTTCATGGTCATGTAGGTGGGGTTGGAGCGCAGGCCGTACTCCACGTCGTCGCAGCGCACGAAGACCGGTAGCGGCAGGCCCTTCTCGACGATGTTGGCCACCGGGATGCAAGAGAACCACCAGGCGCCGTAGGCGTGCTCCACCTCGACGTTCTCGCGCTCGCAGGCGGCCACGTGGGAAAGCTCGCTCACGAAGTGATCGGGCTTGAGCTTGCGGTACACGCCCGAGCGCAGCACGTGGCTTACGTCCTCGAAAAGACGGTCGGGCTGCTCCACGCTGAGCATGGCGCCGTTCACGAAGGCGCCCTGGTACCGCTCGGTTGCGAGCGCGAGCAGGTTGTAGGTGCGCAGCACCGCCTCGGGGAAGACGTGGACGTCGTCGTCCATGAGGATGACGTGGGTGTAGTCGGTCTCGTCGTCCATGGCGGCGAGCATGCCGCGGGCAAAGCCGCCGGCGCCGCCCACGTTGGCGTTGGGGATGACGGTCACGAGGTCGTCTGAGAGCGCAGGGGCGTCCAGCGTGGAGCCGTTGTCCACCACGAACATGTGGAAGCGGCTGTGCAGCGGTCCCTGCTCGGCGCGCATGGCCTCGCGCATGAGCTCGATGTTGGCGAGGATGTAGTGCTCCTTCTTGAAGGTGGTGGTGGAGATGGCCAGGCGCACGTCGTTCACGCGCTCCTCGTCCACCTCGGTGCCGTACCAGCCGGCGTGCAGCAGCGTGGTCTCTTCCGGCAGCACCTCAAAGGCCACGAGGTCGCAAGCGGGGCTGCCAAGCTCCACCTCAAAGGTGGCCTCGGCGGGCTCCTCGGTTCCCATGATCTGCACGCGGCCCAGCTCCACGGTGTTCTCGGGCTCGGCCGCAGCGCCGGCGGGCAGCGCCTTCAGCACGACCTCGCAGGCGCCGCCGGAGAGCGTGAGGTGCAGGTTCACCTTGGTGACGCCGCAGTACTTGCTCCACTTGGCGGCCGAGCAGGAGTTGAGGTAGGTCATGAAGTCGGCCGGCTCGGAAAGGACGAGTGCGCCCTTCTCCTCGTCGTAGGCAAGCGGGCTTGCGCTAAAGGCGTAGAGCTCGTCATGTCCTGCGAGGTGCTCTGCGGGCTTGAGAAGAACGTTTGAGAGCTTGTGCTCCATCATCTTGCTCCTACTCGTGTCTTACGCTGGGGTTTATTGGCGTCCCAGCGTTGCGTGACCGTTTGGCGAATCTGGGCGCGAAAATCTTGCCCCATTGGGTTTCGTAGGTAGTATAGTGGTCAAGGCCTTTAAGGCGGTGCGGGACACCGGCAAGGAACCTTCGCGGGCACGCCCCGCCCACATAGCTCGCCTTAGCAGACGTCCCGTGCCACATAGGTGCAGGCGTCTTTTTTTGTGAAGGGAGCCATATGGAACAGCTGGGACCTAAGGCGACCATCATGGACGGCGCGGCGATGGCACGAGCCCTCACCCGCATCGCCCATGAGGTCATCGAGAACAACGAGGGGGCGGACAACCTCGCCATCGTGGGCGTGGTGCGCCGCGGCGCCAACATCGCCAACCTCCTCGCGAGCGAGATTGAGCAGATCGAGGGCGTCTGCCCGCCCGTGGGCAAGCTCGACATCAGCTTCTACCGCGACGACGTGAGCCGCCGCCTCTCGCCGGTCATCCACGAGACGCAGATTGACTTCGACGTGGACGGCAAGGACGTCATCCTCGTGGACGACGTGCTCTTCAGCGGCCGCACCGTGCGCTCGGCGCTCGACGCCCTCATGGACCTGGGCCGTCCGCGCACCATCCAGCTCGCCGTGATGGTCGACCGCGGCCACCGCGAGCTGCCCATCCGCGCCGACTACGTGGGCAAGAACGTGCCCAGCTCGCGCGAGGAGGACGTCCGCGTCTTCGTCGAGTCTCTCGACGGCCGCGACGCGGTTGAGATTTGGGACATCGAGGCCGAGAAGAAGGCCATCGCGAACAAGGAGGTCAGCGCCTAAGATGCTGAGCGTCAAGAACCTCATCAACACGACGGACCTTACGGCCGACGACATCACGCAGATCCTGGACACCGCCCGCTCCATGGAAGAGATCAACCACCGCACCATCAAGAAGGTGCCCGCCCTTCGCGGCCGCACCGTGGTGAACCTCTTCCTCGAGCCCTCCACCCGCACCCGCTCCTCCTTCGAGATCGCCGAGAAGCGCCTCTCCGCCGACTCCCTCAACATCGCCGGCTCGAGCTCCTCGGTTTCCAAGGGCGAGTGCCTGGAAGACACCATCAAGACGCTGGACTCCTACGGCATCGACATGTACGTCGTGCGCGCCCGCAACGCCGGCACCGCCCAGCGCATCACCGAGTACACCGACGCCGCCGTCATCAACGCCGGTGACGGCAAGCACGCCCACCCCACGCAGGCCCTGCTCGACCTCTACACCATGCGCGAGCACTTCGGCAAGCTCGAGGGCCTCAAGGTGGCCATCGTGGGCGACCTGCTGCACAGCCGCGTCGTGGGCTCGCTGGCGCCTGCCCTTCGCACCATGGGCGCCAAGGTGACCCTCGTGGGCCCGCCCACCTTCCAGCTGCCCGAGCCGTCCGTCTTCGGCGCCGCCGAGACCTACGACTTCGACTCCGTCATCGAGGACGCCGACGTCGTCTACATGCTGCGCGTGCAGCTCGAGCGCATGGAGGGCGCCACCATCCCGTCCAGGCGCGAGTACAACCGCCTGTGGGGCCTCACGGCCGAGCGCCATGCCCGCATGAAGGAGGGCGCGCTCGTCATGCACCCGGGCCCGATGAACCGCGGCATGGAGATCGACTCGATCCCGGCCGACGCCGAGAACTCGTTTGTGACCACGCAGGTGGCCGCGGGCCTCTACACCCGCATGGCCGAGATGTACCTGCTGCTGGGAGGGGAAGAGAATGCTGCTAATTAAGGGTGCCCACGTCGTCGACCCGCAGGTGGGCCTCGACGCCGAGACCGACGTCCTCATCGAGGGCGCGCGCATCGCCCGCGTTGCCAACAACATCAAGACGCCCGACGGCGCCGAGGTCATCGACGGCTCCGGCAAGTACCTCGTGCCTGGCCTCACCGACATCCACGTGCACTTCCGTGACCCGGGCTACGAGTACAAGGAGACCATCGAGACCGGCTCCGCCGCCGCCGCCGCCGGTGGCTTCACCGACGTGGCCACCATGCCCAACACCGACCCGGTGACCGACTCCGGCGAGGGCGTGCGCTACCAGATCGCCAAGGGCGACGCGGCGGGCCTCGTGCACGTCCGTCCCATCGGCGCCTGCACCCGCGGCGAGAAGGGCGAGGCCCTGGCCGAGATCGGCGACATGGTCGCCGAGGGCGCCTGCATGTTCTCCGACGACGGCCACGGCGTCCAGAGCGCCGGCATGCTGCGCACCGTCATGGACTACGTGCGCCAGTTCGACAAGGTCGTCGCCTGCCACTGCGAGGTCAACTCCCTCACCGAGCACGGCCAGGTGAACGAGGGCCGCGCCTCCACGCGCCTGGGCCTGGCCGGCTGGCCGGCCGCAGGCGAGGAGGTCGAGATCGCCCGCGACATCGACCTGTGCCGCCTCACGGGCTGCGCGCTGCACATCTGCCACATCTCCACGGCCCGCGGCGCCGAGCTCGTCCGTGCCGCCAAGGCAGAAGGCCTGCCCGTCACTGCCGAGGTCTGCCCGCACCACCTCTTCCTTGACGAGGAGGACCTCGACGACACCTATAACACCAACCTCAAGATGAACCCGCCTCTGCGCACCGAGGCCGACGCCGCCGCCCTGCGCGCCGCCATCGTTGACGGCACCATCGACTGCGTTGTGACCGACCACGCCCCGCACGCCCTGCACGAGAAGGAGTGCGAGTTCGAGATCGCGCCCTTCGGCGTCGTCGGGCTCGAGACGAGCCTGCCGCTCATGCTCACCAACCTCGTCTCCTGCGGCAAGATGAGCTGGCAGCGCCTCGTCGAGGTCATGAGCGTGAACCCGCGCCGCGTCGCCCGCCTCGAGGCCGTGAAGGTCGAGGCCGGAAGCCCGGCGGACCTCACCCTCATCGACCCCACGCTGGCCGTGGAGGTTACGCCCGAGCTGTTCTGCGGCAAGCAGACCAACTCCGCCTTCATGGGGGCCAAGCTCACCGGCCGCGCCACCGACACCGTGGTTGCCGGCAAGCACGTCCTCAAGGACTGCAAGCTCGCCTAATATGAAAGCAAGCGCCTGGGGCCCGTCTGCCGTTTTGGCAGGCGGGCGCTCGGCTTATTCGCGGAAGGCATGCGGCCTCCGCAGCACAGCCTGCCGCCACGCGCGGCAGCAGCGCACGAAAGGAGAGACATGGCAACGCCTACACCCTCGCCGGCGCGCATCCACGAGTTCAGCATCGTGGAGAACGTGGCCGTGGCCGACGGCGTGATGCGCCTCACCATCGAGGCCCCGCGCCTTGCCGCGGCCATCAAGCCCGGCCAGTTCATGAGCTTTGAGGTGCCCGGGGACACCCGCCAGCTCATCCGCATCCCGCTCTCGTTTGCCAAGGCAGACGCCCAGGCCGGCACCGTGACCACCTACTACGCCGTGGTGGGCGACGGCACGCGCCGCCTCTCCCAGATGGGCGTGGGCGCCACCTCCACCGTGCTCGGCCCCGGCGGCAACGGCTGGTCCGTGCCCGAGGGCGCCAAGCGCGTGCTCGTGGTGGCCGGCGGCATCGGCATCACGCCGGTCATCGCCGCGGCCGGCCTCGCCGCCGCCGCTGGCGCCGAGGTGGACGCCGTGGTGGGCGCCCTCACCGCCGCAAAGCTCTGCGGCACCGATGAGCTTGAGGCCGCGGGCGCCGCAGACGTCCGCGTCACCACCGACGACGGCACCGCCGGCACCGCCGGCTTCGTCACCGCCGAGGTGGGCCCCATGCTTGCCGCCAAGGCCTACGACCTCGTGCTCACCTGCGGCCCCGAGCCCATGATGCGCGCCGTGGCAAGCCAGGCCCAGGAGGCCGGCGTTGCCTGCGAGGTCTCGCTTGAGCGCATGATGACCTGCGGCTTTGGCGCCTGCAACACCTGCAACGTCCTCACCAAGGACGGCATGGTGGGCGCCTGCATGAAGGGCCCCGTGTTCGACGCTGAGAAGGTGGTCTGGTGAGCAACGTAGACATGTCCGTGGACCTTGGGCCCATCAAGCTCAAGAACCCCATCAACACCGCGAGCGGCACCTACGGCTACGGCTGGCAGTTCGAGGGCTTCTATGACGTGAGCTGCCTGGGCGCCATCACCACCAAGGGCTGCGCCGCCGAGCCCTGGCCGGGCAACCCCGCCCCGCGCATGACCGAGGTCACGAGCGGCATGCTCAACTCGGTGGGCCTGCAGAACCCCGGCGTCCGCGGCCTCATGGCCGACTCGGGCGAGTACCTCAAGTCCCTCGCGGAGAAGGGCACCGCCGTCATCTGCCAGGTGGCCGGCCACTCCGTGGAGGAGTACGTGGCCGCCGTGGAGCTCTACGAGGAGCTCGCGCCCTTCGCCGCGGGCCTCGAGATCAACATCAGCTGCCCCAACATCGCCGCCGGTGGCTGCGCCATGGGCTCCACGCCCGAGGGTGCCGCCGAGGTCATCCGTGCCGTGCGCCCGCACACCAAAAAGCCGCTGCTCGTGAAGATGGCCCCGGCTCGCGTGGTGGACGTCGCCCGCGCCCTCGAGGCCGAGGGCGCCGACATCCTCACGGTCATCAACTCCATCTCGGGCATGTCCATCGATGTCAACACCCGTAAGAGCAAGCTCAGCCGTCCCACCGGCGGCATGAGCGGCCCGGCGCTGCACCCCATCGCCGTGCGCATGGTGTGGGAGGTCCACAACGCCGTGAGCCTTCCCATCGTGGGCGTGGGCGGCGTGATGAGCGGGAAGGACGCCGCCGAGTTCATCCTCGCCGGCGCCTCCAGCGTCTCCGTGGGCATGGCCAACCTCGTCGACCCCATGGCCGCGCCGCGCATCCTGGACGAGCTCACCCAGTGGGTGGAGTCCCAGGGCGTCTCCGGCGTCTCCGAGCTCGTGGGAGCCTTTGAGGGCTAACTTTGCTGCTATGGGGCGGTCGCGTGCGGCCGCCCCCTTCGTTTACTCGCCGAGGGGCCGGTCGGCCCCAAGATTGGAGGCTCCATGGGAAGGTTCGACAACCTCTCCGCGCGCGACCGCGTGATGGTGGCGCTTGACTGCGGCCCGGACGAGGCCCGCGTGCTCGCAGACAAGCTCGAGGGCCACGCCACCTGGCTCAAGGTGGGCATCACCCTCATCTACGACGGCGGTCTGCCGCTGGTAAACGAGCTGCGCGAGCGCGGCTTCAAGGTCTTCGTGGACTCCAAGTTCCACGACATCCCCCACCAGGTGAGGGGAGCGGTGAAGAGCGCGGCTCACTCCGGCGCCGACCTCGTGACCGTCCACGGCTCCGGCTCCGAGAAGATGCTCGTGGCCTGCGCCGAAGGGGCCGAGGCCGCCCAGGCCGAGTACGGCCACAAGCCCTACGTCATCGCCATCACCGTGCTCACGAGCATGGACGAGGAAGAGCTCGCCAAGGTGGGCGTCACCCGTCCCATCCCCGAGCAGGCCGCGGCGCTCGCCAAGCTCGCGGTTGACTCCGGCCTCGACGGCATCGTGTGCTCGCCCAAGGAGGCCGCCGAGATGCGCACCCTGCTGGGCCCGGACGCCCTCATCGTCACTCCGGGCGTGCGCCCGGCCGGCGCTGAGCTGGGAGACCAGAGCCGCGTGGCCACCCCTGCGGCCGCCATCGCCGCCGGCGCGAGCCACATCGTGGTGGGCAGGCCCATCACCCAGGCGGCAGACCCCGTAGCTGCGCTTGAGGCCATCGTGGCCGAAATCGAGCAGGGCTAGGCGCCCATTTCCGCGCCTGCGCGCCCGCCGGGCCCGATTTGTGCCCAAAATGGGGGCAAAACGTGGGGAAATGGTCGAAAGTTCTTGCAAAGTAGCTGCTACATTGCCATAGTATCTAAGGCCGTTGCGAGAGACGGGGTTCTCTCGAACAGGTTTTAACTTTGGTAGTAACCCAACGTATGGAGGAAATATGGCTCTCCCTCAGCTTTCCGATGAGCAGCGCGCTGCCAACCTCAAGAAGGCCGCCGAGGCCCGTCACGCCCGTTCTGAGCTCCGCGAGAAGATCAAGAACGGCGAGGTTTCCCTCGAGTCCGTCCTGAACTCCGAGGACGAGACCGCCCGTCGCCTTCCCGTCAAGGCCCTCATCGAGTCCCTTCCCGGCTATGGCAAGGCCAAGGCCGCCAAGATCATGGACGAGCTTGAGATTTCCCCCAAGCGTCGCGTCCAGGGCCTCGGTGCCCGTCAGCGTGAGGCCCTCCTCGAGATCCTCTCGAAGTAGTGTCACGCACTCCTAAGCTGTTCGTTGTCTCCGGACCGTCAGGCGTAGGAAAGGGAACGCTGGTCTCTCTGGTGAGGGAGCAGCGCCCTGACCTGGGCCTGACGGTTTCGGCCACAACTAGGCAGCCTCGCCCCGGTGAGGTCGATGGCGTCTCCTACCACTTCCTCACGGTTTCTGACTTTGAGTCGCGCGTGGCGGCCGGCGAGTTCCTCGAGTGGGCAAACGTCTTCGGGAACCGCTACGGCACCCTGCGCTCTGAGGTCGAACGCAATCTGAGCGCCGGCAAGTCAGTCATCCTGGAGATTGACGTCCAGGGTGCGCTTAACGTGCGCAAGCTCATGCCCGAGGCGGTGCTCGTGTTCATCGAGCCGCCTTCCTTCGAGGTGCTCGAGCAGCGCCTGCGCGGCCGCGGCACCGAGGACGAGCAGGTGGTCCAGGTCCGTCTGCAGACCGCAAAAGACGAGCTCAAGCTTGCGCCGAGCTATGACGAGCGCATCGTCAACGATGACCTTCAGGAGGCGACCTCGGAGCTTCTCCGAGTGCTCGACTCGCACGAGATGAATTGAGGTTCCCAAGCTATGTCTGTCATCAAGCCTGAAATCGACTCCCTGCTCGAGAAGACCGAGCAGAACCCCTTCCTGCTGTGCTCCGTGGCCTCCAAGCGCGCCTGCGACATCAACAACATGCTCCGCGGCCAGCACCTGCGCGTCACGGCCATCCAGGACGTGGACGACATCACCACCGTCGTCTCTGGCAAGGACACCATCTCCATCGCCATGGACGAGCTCGTCGACGACACCCTTGGCTACGTCAAGGAGGACTTCGACGAGGCCATCAAGGACACCAACGTCACGTCTGCCGAGTAGTGCCGTGACCACACGCGTCTGCCTCGTCCATTACCACGAGATTGGCCTCAAGGGCAAGAACCGGTCAATCTTCGAGAAGCAACTCATCACCAACCTCAAGCGCGCGCTCAAGGGCCGCTCGGCACATGTCGAGCGGCTTTCGGGCTATGTTCGCGTGAGCTTCGATGACGGCCAGGTTCCCGAAGAGGTGCCCGGCCTCATCGCCAAGGTCCCCGGCGTGGCCAGGGTCTCGCTGGCCTACCGCTGCGCCCGCGACCCGGAGCAGTACAACGCCGCCGCCATCGAGAGCCTGCGCGCCTGCGAAGGCTGCAAGAGCTTCAAGGTGCACGGCCGCAGGTCCAACACGGACTACGAGGTCCACAGCATCGACCTCAACCGCAACGTGGGCGCCGTTCTGTGCGAGGCCTTCCCCGAGATGAAGGTCCAGATGCACAATCCCGACGCCACGGTGAACGTCCATGTGGTGCAGGCCGACGTCTACGTCTACGCCGACGCCACCTCCATGCGCGGCGCGGGCGGGCTGCCCGTGGGCACGGCCGGTAAGGTCGTCACGCTGCTCTCCAGCGGCTTTGACTCCCCGGTGGCCACCTGGATGGTGGGCCGTCGCGGCGCCACCTGCGTGCCCGTGCACTTCTCGGGCCGTCCCATGACGAGCGACGCCTCCGAGTGGCTCACGCAGGACATCGTGCGCGCGCTGGAGCCGGCCGGCATCATCGGCCGCCTCTACGTGGTGCCCTTCGGCGAGTGCCAGCGCGAGATCTCGCTCAAGGCCCCGCAGTCCCTGCGCGTCATCATGTACCGCCGCCTCATGTTCGAGGTGGCGCAGAAGGTGGCCGAGCTCGAGGGCGCCAAGGCGCTCGTCACCGGCGAGTCCCTGGGCCAGGTTGCCTCTCAGACGCTGGAGAACATCACCGCCACCAACGACGTGGCCACCATCCCGGTCTTTCGCCCGCTCATCGGCACCGACAAGATCGAGATTATCGATCGCGCCCAGCAGATCGGAACCTACGAAATTAGCGCACAGACGGCGCCCGACTGCTGTACGCTCTTTATGCCGCGCCGCCCCGAGACGCACGCGCACCTCAACGCCGTGCGCAGCGCCTGGGAGACCTTCGACCACGCGGCGATGGTCGAGCACCTCATGAAGACCATCGAGTACGTAGACTTTGACACCTGCCCCTCGTACCGTCCGCCGCGCGAGCTACGCGCGAGGCACCGCGAGCTCGCCCCCGCCGAGTGGGAGCAGCCCGAGTAGGGGCCCTACAGACGGAGGAAGACATGCAGTCTTACTCTCGGCAAGCTTGCCTGAGCGCCCGTTCCAACCTCTCTCGCCGCCACTTCGTTGGCATGGCGGGGCTCGCTGGGGCGGGCGCCGTCTGTGCCGGCCTTGGCTCCACGCTGGGGCTTGCCGGCTGCTCCTTCGACAGCGGGGAGGGGTCGCTCGTGAGGAAGGCCGCCAGGAGCGGCAACGTCTCCAAGCTCGTTGCGGGCATGACTCGCCGCGAGAAGATCTGCCAGATGATCATGCCCGACTTCCGCATGTGGAAGGCGGAAGGGGAGAGCGAGGAGACCGACTTCGTCCAGATGAACGACGAAGTGGCCGAGGTCGTGGACACCTACGGCTTTGGCGGCGTCATCCTCTTCGCCAACAACGTGCACGAGACCGAGCAGACCTTCGAGCTCACCTACGCGCTGCAGACCGCCGCGCTCAAGAACTCCGGCGGCTCGGAGGCCGGCGGCATCCCGCTGCTGCTCGGCATCGACCAGGAGGGCGGCATCGTCTACCGCCTGGGCAGCGGCTGCGCCATGCCGGGCAACATGGCCCTGGGCGCCTCGCGCAGCACCAAGCTCGCAACCCAGTGCGGGCAGGTCATGGCCGGCGAGCTGGCCTCCCTTGGCATTAACGTGGACTTTGCGCCGGTGGTGGACGTCAACAACAACCCCAACAACCCGGTCATCGGCCTGCGCTCCTTCTCCGACCGCCCCGAGCTCGTGAGCGACATGGGCGTGGCCATGGTGGAGGGCATCCAGGGCAAGGGCGTCTGCGGCTGCGCCAA
>CAVHKV010000059.1:0-22496 GCA_963636635.1 uncultured Bacteroidales bacterium | reverse complement strand
CCATAGGTGAGCTCACAGTCGTCGGCGCGCTCGAGCAGGGTCATGCAGCGCAGCAGCGTGGACTTGCCGCCGCCCGAGGCACCGATGATGGCCACGACCTCGCCGCGCTCCACCTCGAGCGTAATGCCTCGCAGCACCTCGGTCTCGCCGAACGACTTGTGGACGTTGCGGATGGAGACGACCTTCTCGGCCGTCTGGTTCTTCTCAGCCAAGGGTCTCTCCTAGTCCTGGTAGTAGTTCATCTTCTTCTCGACGAGCCCCAGCGCAATCTCCACGAGGAAGTTGAAGGCCCAGTAGAGAAGCGCCGCGATGGCGAAGGGCGCCATGCTCACCTGCGAGGCCACGAGGGCCTTTGCGGTGGAGAACATCTCGGCCACGCCGATGGAGAAGGCAAGCGAGGTGTCCTTCACCAGCGTGATGACCTCGTTGCCCATGGCCGGCAGGATGCGCTTGGCAACCTGCGGAAGCACGATGCGGAAGAAGGTCTGCGCGCTGGAATAGCCGAGCACCTCGGCGGCCTCGTACTGGCCGCGCGGGATGGACTGGATGCCCGAGCGGTAGATCTCGGCGAAGTAGGCGGCGTAGTTGATGATGAAGGCCACCACGCAGGCCTGCCATTTGGAGTTTGGCGTGAGCTGGATGCCAAAGACGTAGTAGGGCGAGAAGTAGATGGCAAACATCTGCAGCATGAGCGGGGTGCCGCGCAGCACGCTGATGAGCGCGCGCGTGAGCCATGCGAGCGGGCGGAACTTGCTCATGCGCCCGAGCGCCACGAGCACGCCGAGCGGGATGGCGCCGACGAGGGTGAGGACGAACAGCTCGAGGGTGGTGACGAAGCCCTCGAGCAGCATGCCCGTCATCGTGGCTAGGTCCATGGTGTCTCCTGTATCACGTGCGCCGGCGAAGCCCAAAGGCCCCGCCGGCGATGCTTGCAAATGTTGGGAAGTGCCTGGCGCCGCTCACGCATCTGCGTCTCGGCAGTTGCCGACCCCTTTTCAGCCCTTCTAGGCTACGCCAAATGAGGCGGCGTTGGTTGCCCGTGGGTTTCGAACGGGGCATTTCGAGCGCGAGGCCTCAGCCTACCTTGCGCCGTGGCAACTCCGGCCTACTTAAGCTCCCAGTTGGCGTAGGAGAGGCCGTAGTCGGCGTACTTGTCGCAGAGCTTCTCCACGGTGCCGTCGGCGTTCATCTCCTTGAGGGTCTCGGTGACCTTCTCGGCCAGCGCCACGCTGCCCTTCTTGAAGCCCACGGCGTAGTTCTCGCTGGAGAGGGCCTCGTCGAGCTGCAGGTAGGCGTCGGGCTTTGCGGCAATCTGGTACTGGGCGATGGAGAGGTCGCAGGCCACGGCGTCGACGGCGCCGCTCTCGAGCTGCATGAACGCGGTGTTGTAGTCGCCGATGGTCTCGAGCGAGGCAAAGGTGGCTGCGAGGTCGGCCTGGTCGCCCTCGAGGACCTCCTGGGCGGCCGAGTCGGTCTGGGTGATGACCGTGAGGCCGGCAAGGCCGGAGAGCTCGGAGATGCCGGAGTCCTTCTTCACCACGACGACCTGGGCGTTCAGCATGTAGGGATCGGAGAAGGTGTAGTCGTCCTCGCGGCCCTCCATGGTGAAGCCGTTCCAGATGCAGGTGATGACGCCGCTGTTGAGCTGGGTGTCCTTGGCGTCCCAGTCGATGGGCTCGTAGGAAACCTCCCAGCCGTTGCGGCTGCAGACCTCGGCGGCGAGGTCGAGGTCAAAGCCGGTGAACTCGCCGTCGTCGCCCACGAAGCCGTAGGGCGGGTACTCCTGGTCAAAGCCCACGACGAGCGTGGAGATGTTGGCGGAGTCGTCAACGGCGTCGGCGCTCGCGGCCGAGGTGGCGGAGCTGGTGCTCGAGCCGGAGCCGCCGCAGCCCACGAGGCCGAGGCCGGCCACGGCCGCAAAGCCGCCGGCGAGCGAGATGAACTGACGACGGGAAAGCTGGCTGAGGTTCTTGCTGCTCATGGGGTTCCTCCCTTTGCGTGGCCGAACAGCGAAGTCCTCCGTGCCCGGTCACTTTAGTTCGATAAAGTCAACGACAAGCACTTTAGCAAACTAAAGTGCCCAGAGCAACCCAGAGCAAGTTACAGCTTTGTTGCGAGGGAATGGCCGAACCCCCGTGTTTCGAAAGGAGCGAAGGCTCGCCTTGTTGCGGAGACGTGTTTGTGACCGTGCAGGCGACCCGGGATGAAATGGGCGAACGGACATCCTCTATTTTCAGCTTAGGTGCATTACTTGCATCTTGCCGTCAAAAACGGCAACGAGATGTAGGTAATGCACCTTGCCTGAAAATAGAGGCCGATATTACGGCGTTGGGAGTGAGCGCTGGCCTCCGCTCGCGCCCTTCTCCCGCCATGCCGTCTCCCGATTTCGTGCCGCCGCGCCCCTTGCTCGATGCAATACTTCTCGCACGTGTCGGGGAAGGGAGGGCATGTGATTACGCCTGTCGTGTTGAGCCATAGAACCGCGTGGCTGTATCACCATGCCCCGAACCGCGAGGCCGTCCAAAGCCAGATGAAGGACTACCGTTCCTGGGACGAGGGCCTATACGAGAAGGACATCGCCGACCGCATCCGGCACCTTCTTATCGATTGCGGTGTGCCCTCAAGCGAGCTGGGCGTTATCGAGCTGCTTTCTTCCAGAAGCTACGAGCGGGGCAATACGTGCGACTTTCGCTTCCATGTCATGGATGGCAGGTCGTGGGAGGGGCTTCTAACACGGGCTTCGGCGGATATCTATGTCGTCGATGAGCCGCTTTGCCTGGTGCAGGCGGCCACGTGGATGAGCCCGAATGAGTTGCTTGAGTACGCCTTCGAGCTGTGCGCGGATTATGAGTCGCAATTTTCGGATGAGGGCTGGGGATATGCGGGGCTGCCCGCGCGGCACACACCGGAGGAACTTCTTGAGAAGATGGCTGAGCTTGCCGGCGTCCGAGGCGTTTACAAGGCCCGGACTGCGCTGGGACACGTAAAGGCCGGAGCGCGCTCTCCGATGGAGACGGCCTTGGCGATGATGGTCACCGCCCCGCGTTCGCGGGGAGGGCTTGGATACCCCGGGATCGTCTTGAACGGCCGGGTTGATGTGCCGAGCGGGTTGAGGCGGCATTATTCTTCTAGCTACTTCGAGCTCGACATCTGCGCCCCTCGTCACGGGGTGGGCCTTGAGTATGACGGTGGCGATCATGCTGAGCTTGGCCGCCGCACGCATGACGTCGATCGCGCGAGCGCCCTGGCCGCCATGGGCTACGAAGTCCGCAACGTGACCTCACGCCACTTCTCGCGTCAGCTCGAGCTGCATCGCGTGTTGGCCTGGTTTGCCGACCGCCTGAGTCTCAACATTGACATGGACGCCGAGTTCCAGCGCAGGCAGAACGAACTTCGTGAGTTTGTCATTCGCCGTTGGCGTGTGTAGGCGCCGGGTGATGCGGGAGCGGGCTTTCTCATCACGATAAGCAACAGAAACAAGTCCTCGGCTATGTGCGTTCATGTCCTCTATTTTCAGGTTAACTGCATTACTTACGTTTCATCGTCGAAAATGACAACGCGATGGAAGAAATGCACCTTGTCTGAAAGTAAGGGATAGATTTCAGGTCGAATGCGTGTTGGGGATTGCGAAGGCCAAAGTACCTTTCGAGACTGATCGGCGTTGCCAGAGCCGATCTAGGCTCCTAAGTGCTGGCGCGTTACCGGCAGGAGGGGCCAAGGGGCTCCGTGGCTGACATTCTGCGGCGTCTATCGCCTCGTTTGTTGAGAAGCGCTCGCTTGCGAGGACGTCCGCAAGGACCCCTTGGCCCCCTCCGTCAGGTTGAGCGGGGCCGCAAGCTGCCGGTTTGGACGCGTGGTTAGAATGGTTGTCGATATCGAATTTGCGCTCTGGCGTGCGTGGTGCGTCCGCATGCGTGGTGCGCCGGCATACGTGGTGCGCCCGCATGCACCGTGCGTCCGCGCTCAAGGAAGGAATCCCAGGATGCCAAAGCCTTGCGTTCTGATTGCGTCCGACTCGTTCAAGGGCTCGGCCTCGAGCCTGCTCGTCTCCGAGCTGCTCGAGCAGGGCGTTCGCCGCGTCTGTCCCGACGCCGAGGTTCGCCGCCTGGCCATAGCCGACGGGGGAGAGGGGACCGTCGAGGCCGTGGTGCTGGCGCGTTCCGGCGAGCTTCGCGAGGTCGAGGTCGCAGGCCCGCTCGGTGCCCCGGTCACGGCGCGCTACGGCCTGTTCGACGGCGACTGCGCCATCATCGAGATGGCCGAGGCGAGCGGCATCACGCTCATCGAGCAGAACCGCGAGAACGCCCTCAAGGCCTCCGCCTTTGGTGTGGGCCAGCTCATTCTTGACGCCGTCGAAGCTGGGGCGCGCCATATCTACATCGGGCTTGGCGGCTCTGCCACGAGCGACGGCGGAACCGGTATGGCCAAGGCCCTCGGCGCTCGCTTCCTCAACGCCGGCGGCGAAGAGGTGCCCTGCGGCCTGCTCGGCCTTGGCGACCTCGCCTCCATCGACTGCTCCGGTCTCGATCTGAGGCTTTCCGATATCGAGTTCGTGGCCCTCACCGACGTCACGAACCCCCTCACCGGCCCCACTGGCGCCGTGTGCGTCTACGGCCCGCAGAAGGGCATCGAGAAGCGCGACGAGGAAATGGCCGACGGTTGGATGCGCAACTACGCCTCCGTCCTCAAGGGCGAGTTTGGTCGTGACTTCGCCTCCATTCCCGGTGCCGGCGCCGCCGGTGGCCTGGGGGCCGCCTTGGCGGCCTTCTGCGGGGCGCGCATCGAGCGTGGCATCGAATTTGTGCTCGATGCCATCCGCTTGGACGAGGCGCTCGCAGGCGTTGACCTCGTCATCACCGGCGAGGGCCGCATGGACGCCCAGTCGGCCTTCGGCAAGGCCCCGGTGGGCGTCGCCCGCCGAGCCAAGCGCCAGGGCGTTGCCGTGGTGGCCGTCGTGGGCGGCCGCGCGGAGGACCTCGGCGAGGTTTACGATAACGGCATCGACCTCGTGCTGCCTACCGCCCTTGGCCCGTCCACGCTGCAGGAATGCATGGACGGCGTAAACGCGTTGCTGCCCATCGCCGGCGAGTCTGCGATGCGCGCGTTTCTGCTTGGTTCCAAGGCTCGCTAGAGAGGGTGTTGTATAGGCTGGGACAGGTGCCACTGGTGGCGTGACTTGCCGGCGGTGCCTGTGGCGTTGCAGGCTAAATGCCGGGGCAAGCGATTTATTGGCTGGGCCTCAGCCGATCGGCGCTGATAATGAGGCTGGCCGAGATGGGCTGCTGTTGCCGTCGGTGGCGCTGCAAGTCTTGGGTTCGCGCCCGCGCGGGCGGCCTGCTTTGCCCAGTTGCTTCGTTAAGCCATTTTGCTTGACTTGGGCCGGGTGCGTCCCGGCTCTCTTTGTAGCTAGAAAAGTTGACTATTTATCCGTATACATCTTGGTGCTACACTTCCACATGCCGTGTTCGTGATGAACGTTCACTGCGGCGTGGGGCGTGGCTCGGGGTAAGGTCGCGCCAACTGTTCGCATGCGCGGTGACGTGCCGCTAACTCGTGCGCACGAGGTCGCGTAGGCCAACCGCGCGCATGGGGCCGTGTCAACCGCCCGCACGCACGAGGTCGCGCAGGCCACCGCACGCGTCAGGCGGCCGCGCGTACGAAGTCGCATCGTCCACGTGTACAAACGCTCTCGGAGAGGAACCGTTTTGGCCATCCACATCGTTGAAGAGGCAAACCGTTGCCTGCAGTGCAAGAAGCCCATGTGCCAGAAGGGCTGTCCCATCTCCACCAACATCCCCGAGGTGGTGCGCCTGTTCAAGGAGGGCGACATGGGCAGCGCCGGCGAGATGCTGTTCGAAAACAACCCGCTCTCCGTGGTGTGCTCCATCGTCTGCAACCACGAGCGCCAGTGCGAGGGCCACTGCATCCGCGGCCGCAAGGACACCCCGGTGCACTTCTCGGCCATCGAGAGCTTCGTCTCCGACCTCTACCTGGACCGCATGGTGGTGGAGAGCAAGCCCGCCAACGGCCACCAGGCCGCCGTCATCGGGGCGGGCCCTGCCGGCATCACCGTGGCCGTTGAGCTCGCGCGCGAGGGCTACGGCGTCACCATCTTCGACTCCAAGGAGCGCATCGGCGGCGTGATGCGCTACGGCATCCCGGACTTCCGCCTGCCGCGCTCCATCCTCGACCGCTACGCCGAGCGCATGGCCGAGATGGGCATCAAGTTCCGCGCCAACACCACCATCGGCGGCGCGCTGGAGATTCACGACCTCTTCCGCGACGGCTACGAGTGCGTGTTCGTGGGCACGGGCGTGTGGCGCCCCCGAACGCTCGGCATGCGCGGCGAGTCGCTCGCCAACGTGCACTTCTCCGTTGACTACCTGGCAGACCCGGCGGCCTTCTCGCTGGGGGAGAACGTCGCCGTCATCGGCGTGGGCAACTCTGCCATGGACGTGGCCCGCACGGCGCTTCGCCGTGGCGCCCGCCATGTGACGATGTACGCCCGCTCCAGGCACGTCTCCGCAAGCTCCGACGAGCTGGCCTACGCCCAGCTCGAGGGCGCCGACATCGAGTACGGCAAGGCCATCACGATGCTCAACGAGGACGGCCCCGTGTTCAAGACGGCCATCTTTGACGAGGACGGCAACATCACGGGCTACGAGGACGAGCTGGACTACCGCCGCGCGGACTCCACCATCATCTCCATCAGCCAGGGTCCCAAGAACAAGCTGCTGCTCACGACCCCTGGTCTTGAGTGCGGCGAAACCGGCCTTCTGCTCGTGGACGAGAACGGCGCCACCACGGTTGACGGCGTCTTCTCCGCAGGAGACGTGGTGACCGGATCCAAGACGGTGGTCAACGCGGTGGCCTCCGCCAAGCAGGTGGCGCAGGCCATGATGGCGTATATGGAGAACCACGCGTGCGCCGCGGGCGGCGATGCCGAGCCCGAGGCCCCCGTCCACCACGTCCACGGAACGGTTGATCTGTAACCTCGTTGTGCAAAAGAATGTGCTACGGGGTCGTGTGTATATTTGCTGGTGAGGGGCGCTGTTTTGGGGCGCGTCATTTAACATTGGCTGGCAAGGATAAGAGGAGGCCGCTCTCGCTTTGCGTGGGCGGCCTTACAGATGGGCGCGCCTTCAAGGCCCTCTCGCAACCCGCGGGCTCCCGCGGCGGGTGCCCGCGAGCGGCTGGCAGCGTCAGAGCATCCGAAGGAGAGCAGTGCTCCAGTTCAAGAACTACGCCCGCCCCGAGACGGTCGAAGAGGCCTACGAGCTCGTGCGCAAGGGGCGCATGAACCGCGTGCTGGGCGGCGGCGTGTGGCTGCGCATGCAAGACCGCCGCATCGCCACGATGATTGACCTTTCGGCCTGTGGGCTGGATCAGATCGAGGAAGACGAGGACGCCTTCCGCATCGGCGCCATGGTGACCCTCCACCAGCTCGAGAGCCACCAGGCCTTCAACGAGGCCACCTGCCACGTGTTCGAGCACGCCGTGCGCGACGTGGTGGGCGTGCAGTTCCGCAACCTCGCCACCGTGGGCGGCTCGGTCTTTGGCCGCTTCGGCTTCTCCGACGTCCTCACGGCGCTGCTGCCGTTGGACACCGAGGTGGAGCTCGTGGGCGCCGGCGTGGTGAGCCTCGCGAGCTTCCGCAACATGCCCTACGAGCGTGACGTCCTCACGCACGTCATCGTCCACAAGCACCCCTACCAGGCCGACTTCGAGGCCGTGCGCCGCAGCGCCACGGACTTCCCGGTGCTCAACGTCTGTGCCGCCGGCTGGGGCAACACCTGGCACGTGGCCGTGGGCGCACGCCCCACCAAGGCCAAGCTGGTGGAGGGCGAGCGCCTGGGCCTGCCGCTGGCCTTCACCGACGAGGAGCTTGCGGCCGCCTGCGAGAAGCTGGGCGAGCTGCCCATGGGCTCCAACATGCGCGGGTCTGAGCGCTACCGTCGCCACCTGGCCTGCGAGCTGGGGCGCCGCGCCATCCGTCGTGCCGCCGGGCTCGAGGCCAAGCCCGCGCCCGCCGAGGCTCCGGCCCGTCCCGTCTGCGCCGACGAGCTCAAGGCCGACATCGCGAGCGCCATCGCCGGCCGCCCCGAGGGCGTCGCCGCTGTGCCCGCGCCCGAGGCTGCCGAGGCTGATGCGCCCACGTCTGCCGCGCCCGCTGCGCCCGCGCCGGAGGCTGCCGCTTCTGCGTCCGCGCCCATGGCTGACGCGCCCACCGCGCCCGCGGCCGCCGACGCGCCGGCTCCCGCCGCACCCACCACGGCCGAGAAGGGCGGTGAGGCATAGTGCTCGTCAGCTTCTTCATCAACGAGGAGTACGTCTCCGAGGACGTCGCCCCCGACATGCGCCTGCTCGACTTCCTGCGCGTCCGCGGCCTCAAGAGCGTCAAGTGCGGCTGCGAGACCACCAACTGCGGCCTGTGCACCGTCTGGCTCGAGGGCGCGCCGGTGCTCTCCTGCGCCGTGCCCATGTGCCGCGTGCAGGGCAAGTACGTCACCACGCTCGAGGGCGTGCTGGAGCAGAGCGCCGAGTTCGCGCGCTGCATGGCCGAGGAGGGCGCCGAGCAGTGCGGCTTCTGCTCGCCCGGCCTCATCATGAACGTGCTCGCGCTCGACCGCGACTGCCCGGACGCAGACGACGAGACCATCCGCCGCTACCTCTCCAACAACCTCTGCCGCTGCACCGGCTACGCGAGCCAGGCGCGCGCCATCCGCCGCTTCCTCTCCCGTGACCGCGCCACCGGCCAGGCCGCCATGCCCTCCGAGCTCACCTCGGGCATCGGCCGCACGCACGAGCAGACCATGGCCTCCATCACCGTCACGGACGACACCTCGGAGGCCGCCGGCCGCCTGCGCAGCGCCGAGGCCGACCAAGCGGGAGCCGCGGAGGGCGGCGCCACCCACGCCGACGCCACCGGAGAGGAGGCCCTCGCATGAGCACCGTAAGCGAACGCATCGTGTCCGACGAGCGCGCCGGCAACCTGCGCACCGTCTCCCACGCCGTGGTGAAGAAGGACGCAAAGGGCCTGCTCCAGGGCCGTGCCGTCTACACCAACGACCTCGCCCCGCGCGACGCCTACATCGTGCGCATGTTGCGCTCGCCGCATGCCAACGCCTACATCCGCTCCATCGACACCACCAAGGCAAAGAAGATCAACGGCATCGTGGCCATCTACACCTACGAGGACACGCCCGAGACCCGCTTCACCCTCGCCGGCCAGTCCTTCCGCGAGATGAGCCCGTACGACACCCGCATCTTGGACCGCCACGTGCGCTACGTGGGTGACGAGGTGGCCATCGTTGTGGGCGTGGACGACAAGGCCATCACTGCGGCCATGCGCCTCATCAAGGTCGACTACGAGGTGCTGCCCGCCGTGCTGGACTTCCGCGAGGCGCTCGACAACGAGACCGTGGTCCACGACGAGGACGACATCGTGGCCTACGTGCCGATGGGCGAGGACTTCAAGCGCAACCTCATCACCACCGAGTGCTCCGAGGTGGGCGACCTCGAGGCGGCGTTTGCCCAGGCAGACGTCATCATCGAGAACACCTACACCACCCAGGCCACCCAGCAGTCCATGATGGAGCCCTTTGCCTCCTACGCCTACACCGACGCGCAGGACCGCGTGTGCGTGGTGGCCTCCACCCAGGTGCCCTTCCACGTGAGGCGCCAGGTGGCCACGGCGCTGGGCCTTCGACAGAGCAACGTGCGCGTCATCAAGCCGCGCGTGGGCGGCGGCTTCGGCGCCAAGCAGAGCGGCTGCAACGAGGTCTACACGGCCTGGTGCGCCCACAAGCTGGGCCACCCCTGCAAGTGCATCTACACCCGCGACGAGACCATGAGCTGCGCAAACACGCGCCACCAGATGCAGATGCACGTGCGCCTGGGTGCCAAGAGCGACGGCACCATCGTGGCCATCGACCTCGACGTGCTCTCCGACGCAGGCGCCTACGGCTACCACGCGCCCACCACGGTGGGCCTGGCCGGCCACAAGTCGCTGCCCATCTACAACCATGCGCTGGCGAGCCGCTTCAACTACAACGTGGTCTACACCAACACCACGCCGGCCGGCGCCTTCAGGGGCTACGGCGCCACGCAGGGCCAGTTTGCGGTGGAGAGCGCCGTGAACGAGCTGGCCGACAAGCTCGGCATGGACCCCTGCGAGCTGCGCCTCAAGAACATCGTCCACGAGGGCGAGGTCATGGCCCAGTACTACAACGAGAAGCTCATGAGCTGCCGTTTGGACGACTGCATCAGGCGTGCGCAGGAGATGATCGGCTGGGACAGCAAGCCGCTCGCGCGCGACATGGGCGACAAGGTCCGCGCACTGGGCGTGGCCGTCTCCATGCAGGGCTCGGGCATCTCGGGCCTCGACATCGGCAGCATCGACATCCGCCTGGAAGACGACGGCTTCTACGTGCTGAACCTCGGCGCCACCGACATCGGCACGGGCTGCGACACCATCATGGCCCAGTTTGCGGCCGAGGTTCTGGGCTGCAGCCCCAACCGCATCGTGGTGAACGGCGTGGACACCGACACCTCGCCGTACGACTGCGGCTCCTATGCCTCCTCGGGCACCTACGTCTCGGGCATGGCCGCCGTGAAGGCCGCCACCGAGCTGCGCGAGAAGATCTGCGAGCAGGCCGCCAAGGCGCTCGAGTGCGATCCCGAGCAGATAGTGCTCGATGGTGGGCGCATCTACGTCGAGGGCGACGCGCCTGACGACGAGGACGTCTTCACCGTGGGACAGATTGGCGCGGGCGGCTCCAAGGCGCGCGAGATGAGCCTCACCGACCTGGCCAACCGCTGCATCGGCTTTGGCCTGCAGCCGGGCTACCTCTCCGGCCATGCGAGCAACTCCCAGCCCGTCTCGCCGCCGCCCTTCATGGCGGGCATCGCCGAGGTGGACGTGGACAAGGCCACCGGCGAGGTCACCGTGGTGGACTACGTGGCCGCCGTTGACTGCGGCACCGTGGCCAACGCCAACCTCGCCCGCGTGCAGGTGGAGGGCGGCGTGTCCCAGGGAATTGGCATGGCGCTCACCGAGGACGTGCAGTACTCTGCGGCCGGCCGCATGCGCACGCGCAACCTCATGCAGTACAAGATCCCGAGCCGCATGGACGTGCCCGAGATCCGCGTGGACTTCTGCCCGAGCTACGAGCCCACCGGCCCCTTCGGCGCCAAGTCCATCGGCGAAATCGTCATCAACACCCCGCTCGGCGCAGTCGCCAGCGCCGTGGCCCACGCCACCGGCAACTACGTGCGGAGCCTGCCCATTACCCCCGAGAAGGCCCTCTTCGGCGAGGAGTAGGGGAGCGGGCGGCGGCGCGGTCGCAGCGATGGAGCGATGACCGACTTGCGCCTAGCCGGGGCACGGCCGTTTCGAGGGGTCGAGAACCGGCTTGCGCAGAGCCATGGCGCGCATATAGCAACACCATGCCCGCGGGCGGCTTCACTTGAGGCCGCTCGCGGGCTTTTCGTGCTATAGAGTGCGCTCTAATACGCGTAACAATCCCTTCAGGTTTCGGGGCTATAAAACCGCAGGTAGACGGCTTGAAGTTTGTTTCGTCTCTGTGGCGAGTCATAAAAGGGCTTTGATAACCGCGCTATTTCGGCTCGAGTGAAGCCGTTTGTTTACAACAAAAGGCGCCCTACGTTACAAACAGGCGCCCTTAAGCGACATGTCTCGGTAACATTCGGGCCCCATCATGCTTTACGTCATTCGCAAGGCAGCACATGCTCTGAGCTGGGTTTACTTGTTTCAAAAACCAGCGAAAACCTGCGATGCGCAACCTCGAGACGAGCTGCGCGGGCAAGGCGGGGGAGCACGGTCTGGGTAGCCAGCAAGAGGTTGCCCAACATGTCGCCAACGGCGGGCGAGGCGTTGGGAAGCGCCGCTCCCGCGGTGAGGCGAATGGCACTGGTCAAGCTCCGAGTAGCTCCAAGGGGGTGGGCAAGGTTCCATGGCATACGACTTCACCACGCGCATCGACCGCGGCAAGACGGATTCCTACAAGTGGAAGATGATGCGCGAGGCTGACCCCACCGTTCCCTCCAACGTGGTGCCGATGTCGCTTGCCGACATGGAGTTCGTGACCCAGCCCGAAATCTTCTCCCTCGTGCGCCGCATGGCCAACGCGGGTCTCAATCTCGGCTACTCCGCGCCTTCGGACGGCTACTTCAAGGCCGTGCTCGATTGGCAGGAAAGCCGTCACCACTTCAAGGCCGAACGCGAGTGGGTAATCCCAGCGCCGGGCGTGGTACCTGCGGTTAATTGCGCCTTGCGGGCATTTACCAACCCCGGCGACGGCGTGGTCATCCAGGAGCCGGTCTATATGCTCTTCCGTCCGGCCATCGAGCGTCGAGGCCGCGTGGCGGTCTCCAACCTGCTCGCGCTCGACGCCACACGCTACGAGATGGACTTCGCTGACCTCGAGCGCAAGTGCGCCGATCCCGGCTCCCGCGCCCTCATCCTGTGCAGCCCTCACAACCCCGTGGGCCGCGTCTGGACGCGCGCCGAGCTACGTCGCCTGGCCGACATCTGCCTGGCCAACGACGTCCTCATCATCGCCGATGAAATCCACAACGACCTCGTGCTTCCGCCCTACGAGAGCGTCTCAATCATGGACGTGCTCGCGGGCGAGGAACGAGAGCACGTCATACTCTGCACCGCGCCCACCAAGAGCTTCAACATCGCGGGTTGCAAGTGCGCTAACATCTTCATCCCCAGCGAGGAGCTGCGCGCCAAGTTCCGCGACGAGCTCATGGGCATCCCCGCCATCAACCTCAACTCCCTGGCCTATCCCACCTGCGAAGTTGCCTATCGCGAGTGCGGTGCCTGGCTGGACGAGCTGCTCGTCGTGCTCGCCCAGAACCGCGAGACGCTCTCGAGCTTCTTTGCGGCCAACCTGCCCAACGTGGACGTCATCCCGCTCGAGGGCACCTACCTGCAGTGGCTCGACCTGCGCGCCTGGGGCATGCCCGAGCCCGAGCTGCGCGCCTTCCTCGAGCGCGACGCGCGCCTGTTCGTGACCTACGGCAGCGAGTTCGGCGCCCAGGGCGAGGGCTTCATCCGCATGAACATTGCCTGTCCCTCCCAGGTGCTCAAGGAGACGCTCTCGCGACTCATGAAGCCGCGAAGGCCAGGCAGCTCGTTTAGAAAACCCCGGCAGCGCTCGCCGTCGTCTTATTGGATAACTCGGCGGCATAAACCGCCTGCTCATAGCGTCACTTAGCCCGGCAAACACCATCAACGATTCTCAGCCCGGCAACCCCCATCAACGAATACCGCGCCTTTCACGCCTGTCTCGGTGGCTCCTGGCGCTTACCTATTGCAACCCCTGTGGGCCCCGATGCCCGTATAGGTGCCCCGGCGACTGCGGCCGCCTGCACATAGCGTTGTTCGCACAGTCTGACTTGGGAAGGATGATCTGCATGGCAACCAGCAACCTCAACCACAACGTCTCCCGCCGCGACTTCATCAAGCTCGCCGGAATCCTGGGCGTCACCACCTTTGGTCTGGCCGGCTGCGCCCCGGACGCGGCTGACTCCAGCTCCACGGCTAGCTCCACCGGCGCCAAGACCGTCAAGGTCCTCACCTACAACGGCAACCCGCCCTACTGTTCCCTCGACAAGGACGGCAACCTGGTGGGCTACGACGTCGATGTGCTCAAGGCCGTCGGCGAGCGCCTCGATGACTACGACTTCCAGATTGACTCCATGGACTTCACGGCCATGATCACCGCCTGCGAGTCCGGCTCTGCCGAGCTCGTCTCCTGCCAGCTCGTGCCGAGCGAGGAGCGCAAGGAGAAGTTCATCTTCTGCGAGGAGCCCTTCTGCCTGGCCCCGATGGTCTTTGCCGTGCGCGACCCCAACATCAAGACGATGGACGACATGGCGGGCCTCACCACGCTTGCCAACCCCATCAACTACGAGTACGGCATGATCGAGAAGTACAACGAGAAGTACCCCGACAAGGCTCTTAAGCTCCAGACCACCTCCGACATCACCATGGCCGACGCCCTTAAGATGGTCGCTTCCGGCCAGGTTGACTCTTACTCCTGCTACGACGGCTCTTTTGACACGGTGAACGAGGAGGCTGGCACCGGCCTGTACAAGACCGACGTCGTGCTCTGCGAGTCCACCTACTTCATGTTCAACAAGGAGCAGACCGAGCTGCGCGACGCGGTGGACAAGGTGCTCAAGGAGATGAAGTCCGACGGCTCCCTCTCCAAGCTTGCCGAGCAGGACCTCGGCTGCGACGTCTTCACCGAGTACGCCGACGTCCTCACCGACAACGAGCTCATGAACGACTAGCCTCGGGGGACTTCGATGGAGACTACCTACACCTTCGAGTTTCATGGCGAGCTGATTCCGGGCTTTATCGCCTCCATTCTCACGGCGCTTCCCATGACCGTGTACCTGCTCGTCTACTCGCTTGTCTTCGGCCTGCTCATCGGCCTCGTGCTTACGCTCATGCAGCTGAGGGGCGGCCGCGTGGCGTCCGGCATCGCCCACGGCTACATCTCACTCATGCGCGGCGTGCCGCCGCTCGTCCTCATCTTCTTGCTCTTCATGGGCCTGCCGCAGTTCGCCCCGGCCCTGGCCAAGCTGCCCAAGAGCACCTTCATCGTGGTTGCGATGACGCTCAAGTCCTCCGCCAACCTCGGCGAGATGATGCGCTCGAGCTACCTAGCTGTAGAGCGCGGCCAGACCGAGGCGGCGCTTTCCGTGGGCATGACCGAGGCCCAGGCCGTGCGACGCATCATCCTGCCGCAGGCCGTGGCCATCGCCGTGCCGAACTTCGGCAACAACGTCATCGGCCTGTTCAAGGACACGGCCCTTGCCTTCTCGATCGGCACGCTCGACCTCATGGGGCGCGCACAGACCATCTCGCAGGCAAGCTACGGCGCTACGAGGCTCGAGGTCTACGTCTCCGTCGCTGTCATCTACTGGGCCATCTGCCTCATCCTCCAGCTCATCACGACCCTGACCGAGCGCGCTACCTCGCGCGGCCGCGTCATCACGGCGTAGGGAGGCTCACATGATTGATTGGTCGTTCGTCGCCGAAGCCTTCCCGCAGGTGCTCGCCTCGGTTCCCGTCACGTTAGCCCTCGTCTTCATCTCCATCCCGTTCGGATGGGTGCTCGGCATCGTCATCGCGCTCGTGAAGAACGCGAAGGTCCCGGTGCTCTCGCAGGTCGCCACGGTCTTCGTCTCTTTCATGCGCTCGGTGCCCATGGTCATCGTGCTGTTCGTGGCCTACTACTCCACGCCGCTCATCATCCAGGGCTACCTTTCCAGCATTGGCCTCAACTCCGACGTTTCGGGCGTGCCAGCCGCTGCCTACGCCATCGTGGCCTTCGTGCTCGAGCAAGCCGCCTATTCCTCCGAGGTCTTTCGCTCCGCAATTCTTGCGGTGGACAAGGGCCAGATCGAGGCGGCCCAGAGCGTGGGCATGACCAAGCCCGTGGCCTACGTGCGCATCGTCTTGCCCCAGGCCATCACGAGCGCCCTGCCCAACCTCAACGGCCTGTTCGTGGGACTCGTCCAGGGCACCTCGCTTGCCTACTTCGTGGGCGTCTACGAGGTCATGGCCACCTCCACGCTGCTCGCCAACGCGTCCTACGCCTACATCGAGGCCTACCTCATGGCCACGGTCATCTACGAGGTGCTGAGCTTCGTCTTCAACCGCATCTTCCGCCTCATCGAGGGCAGGGCGTCGCGTTACCTCAACATGACGGCGCCCGCAGCCGAGGCCTAGCAACCGCGTATCCATCCGATGGGAGACACAATGCCAAGTTCCGAATACATGCTGGAGCTCAAGGGAATCCAGAAGTCGTTTGGCTCCAACCACGTCCTCAAGGGCGTTGACATGAGCATCAAGAAGGGTGAGGTCGTGGTCATCCTGGGGCCGTCCGGCTCGGGCAAGACCACCTTCCTGCGCACCATCAACTTCCTCGACCCGGCCGACGAGGGCACCATCGAGATCAACGGCTTCAAGGTCGATGCCGCCAAGCACGCCAAGAAGGACGTCATCGAGCTGCGCCGCAAGACCGCCATGGTGTTCCAGAACTACAACCTCTTCAAGAACAAGACCATCCTCGAGAACGTGATGGAGGGCCTGGTCACCGTCAAGAAGTACCAGAAGGCCGACGCTGAGAAGGCAGCGCGCGAGATTCTGGCCAAGGTGGGCCTGGCCGAGCGTTGCGACTACTATCCCATCCAGCTCTCCGGCGGACAGCAACAGCGCGCCGGCATCGCCCGCGCCCTTATCTTGGACCCGGACGTCATCCTGTTCGACGAGCCCACGAGCGCCCTTGACCCCGAGCTGGTGGGCGAGGTCCTCGCTACCATCAAGAGCGTGGCCATGACCGGCATCACCATGGTCATCGTCACGCACGAGATTGCCTTTGCCCGCGAGGTGGCCACCCGCGTGGTCTTCATGGAAGGCGGCGTGGTGGTGGAGGAGGGCAAACCCTCCGAGATCCTCGTGAACCCCAAGGAGCCGCGCACCCAGAAGTTCCTCGAGCGCGTGACCAACCCCATGGAGATCGTTGACGGCAAGGTCGCCGACGACGAGATTTCGGCACTGGTTTAGGAGGCACGGACATGACCTCCCTTACCGCTTGGACCGCCTGGACGGTCGCCGGGACCTCGCTCGTGGCCCTTATGCTGCTCGGATACGCTCTCTTTGACGTGGGCTCTGTGGCCAAGAAGAACACCTCGGGCACCATCGTGCGCCACGTGGTGGTCACTTTTGCGGCCACGCTCGCCTTCCTGTTCATCGGCTTTGGCCTGTTCTTTGGCGGCCATGGCGGCTTCTTTGGCGTGCTGGACTTCTTTACGCTCGGCAACTACGGCCCCGAGCTGCCCGACGGAGTGCCGCTCTCGCTCTTCATCGCGAGCCAGGCCATCGTCTGTGCCGTGTGCGCCGACATCGTCTGCGGCGCCCTGGCCGAGCGCAGCAACCTTGCCGCCAACGTGGCCGTGGCACTCGTCATCGGCCTTCTGGTGTACCCTTTCGTGAACCGCTGGACCTGGGGTAGCGGCTGGCTTGCCGAGCTGGGATTCCATGACTTTGCGGGCTCTGCCTCGCTCAACGTCGTGGGCGGCACGGTGGCGTTTGTGGCCGCCGCGCTCATGGGTCCGCGCGAGGGCAAGTATGTAGAGGGCGAGGTCCGTGCCCTGCCTGGCCAGAGCCTCACGCGCTGCCTTGAGGGGTCGCTGCTCATCTTCGTGGGCTGGTTCGGCCTCATGGGCGTCTCCTGCCTCACCTTTGGCGTGGAGAGCATGGACGTGTTCGGCCAGGCGCTGCTCGGCATGCTCTTTGCCTCCAGCGCGAGCGCGGTGGCCGTGGTTGCCATCACCAAGGTGCGCTACGGCGGCGTTGACGTCCCCATGGCGCTGAACGGCCTGGTGGGCGGCCTTGTTGCCGTGTCCTCCGCGGCCGACATCCTGAGCCCGCTCTTCTGCGCCGTGGTTGGCGTGGCCGCCGGCGTGCTCGTGGTGCTGGGTACCGAGTGGGTGGAGCGCTCGCCCAAGGTTGACGACCCGGTGGGCACCGTGGTCACGCATGGCTTCTGCGGCGTGTTCGGACTGCTCGTTGCCGGCGTCTTTGGCGAGGGCGGCCTCATCTTCGGAGGCGTTTCCTTCTTTGGCGTGGAGCTCCTGGGCTGTGTGGTCATCGCCGCCTGGACGGCCGCCCTGAGCCTGCTCGTGCTCTTCCTCGTGCGCCGCTCCTTTGACCTGCGCGTGGAGCTCAACGGCATCGGCGTCACCGGCATGACCATCAGCGAGGTCCGTGGCTGCGGCGAGCAGAAGGGCGCACGAGAGACTTACCGCGGCGTGCCCGTGAGCGTGGAGTTCGTGCCCAAGGTGCAGGTGGACATCGTGGTCTCCAAGGTGCCCGTGGCAGAGGTTGTCCAGGCCGTGCGCCGCGCGCTCTACACCGGCCACATCGGCGACGGCAAGGTCTTCGTCTACGGCGTGGCGGAAGCTGTGAAGGTCCGCACCGGCGAACACGGCTACGATGCCGTGCAGAGCATTGACGTGATGTAAACATCTTTATGGCCGTTGGCAGGCCAGCGAGCGTAAGCTACTTGCATTGGACTTGAGGAGCCGCGAACGAGGCGCCGTGCGCGCCTCCGCTGCGACGGCCCTGCCGTGCCCTCGGGCGTCGCTCGCAAGTGCCGCTCGTCTCCAAGCCATCCGCGGCCATTCGAACAAGAAGGGTTATCACATGAAGTACGACTTCACCTCGCACCTTGAGCGCCATGGGATGGACGCCATTGCCGTGGACGCGCTGGGGACCGGCTTTGCGCCCGATGCGCCGGAGGAGGGCTTCGACGCCATCCCCATGTGGGTGGCCGACATGAACTTCCCCACGGTGCCCACCATCTCCGAGGCCATCGTCGAGCGCGCCAAGCACCCGGCCTTCGGCTACTTCAGCCCCACGGACGATTACTTCGACTCCATCATCTCCTGGCAGGAGCAGCGAAACGCTGTCACGGGCCTTACCAAGGAGTGCATCGGCTACGAGAACGGCGTGCTGGGCGGCGTGGTCTCCACGCTGCAGAGCTTCATGAGCCCGGGCGACAAGGTGCTGCTCCACAGCCCCACCTACATCGGCTTCACCATGAGCCTCAAGAACAACGGCTTCGAGATCGTCCACTCGCAGCTGGTGAAGGACGAGGCCGGCGTGTGGCGCATGGACTACGAGGACATGGAGAAGAAGCTCGCCGAGAACGACATCCACGCCGTCGTCTTCTGCAGCCCTCACAACCCCTGCGGCCGCGTGTGGGAGCGCGAGGAGATCGAGCGCGCCATGGAGCTCTACGCCAAGTACGACTGCGTGGTGGTCTCCGACGAGATCTGGAGCGACCTCATCCTGCCCGGCCACAAGCACATCCCCACGCAGAGCGTCTCGGCCGACGCCCGCAAGCGCACGGTGGCCCTCTACGCGCCGAGCAAGACCTTCAACCTCGCGGGCCTGGTGGGCAGCTACCACATCATCTACGACAAGTACCTGCGCGACCGCGTGACCGCCCGCTCCTCCAAGTGCCACTACAACGAGATGAACGTGCTCTCCATGCACGCCCTCGTGGGCGCCTACAAGCCGGAGGGCTACGAGTGGGTGGACGAGCTGTGCGAGGTGCTCGGCCACAACGTCGACTGGGCGTGCGACTACATCGCCGAGCACTTCGACGGCGTGAGCGTCTCCAAGCCCGAGGGCACCTACATGCTGTTCGTTGACTGCACCGAGTGGTGCGAGGCCCACGACCACGACATCGAGTGGGTGGAGAAGCAGCTCTGGCGCGTGGGCGTGGCCGTGCAGGACGGCCGCATGTTCCACGGCCCCTGCCACCTGCGCATGAACCTGGCCCTGCCCTTTAGCCGCGTGCAGGAGGCCTTCGAGCGCATGGACAAGTACGTCTTCAACGCCGAGTAGGGGAGCGACTGCTGGCGCTGCGGTGCTGGCGCGGGCGGCACTGGAACGGGCGCCGCTTACGCGGGTTGTGCTGGTGCGTGTTGCGTAGCGTGAGGCTGGTTTGCTGCGGTCTCCAGGGGTTGCGGCTTGCGCAGGCGTTTGAGCTGCGTGCCGGCTGCGCTGGCGCTGCCCGCTCCGCCCACCTCTGCCACGTCCCATCGCCCGAGCGCTCGAGCCCAAATTCGCCGCGGCCAATTTGAACCTCCACTGAAACGCCCTCGCCAATAGAGGGGATAAGCACCTTGGTGGCCAAGGCCGCCAGGGTGCTTTTGTTTGCAGGCCCAGCCGCGAGTGAGGAGACGCCATGGAAGAGAAGAACCTGACCGATGCCCAGCTCGAGGAAGTTTCCGGCGGGGCTACCACCAAGACGAAGTACACGTTCTACTGCCCCACGTGCGGCAGCAAGCTGAGGAGCACGATGGCCATCAACAGCTGCGCGGAATACCGGTGTGACAAGTGCGGCGTCTCCGTGCCCTACGCCAAGGCGGTCAAGAGGGTCACGACCACCACCATCGACGGCGACATGCACTCCGTCAGCGGCGAGTTCTAGGATTGAGCGGGAGGGCGAACATGGATAAGGACGAGAAGTTGCCCCGTGGGCCCGAGAACCTGGACGACACCCAGCTCGGCGACGTTGCCGGCGGCGCCACCGTCATGGAGAGGATGCTCTTCCTTTGCCCCACCTGCGGCAAGGAACTGGACAAAGGCATGACGATGGACTACGGCCCCAAATATCTTTGCAAGAGCTGCAACAAGCGCGTGTGGAGCAGCGACGCCGTCAGGAGGTACGTCACCGTCACCATCGACGGTGACTTCCACACCGTGAGCGGCGAGTTCTAGGCGAGGGGGCGCCATGGAAGAGAAGAACCTGACGGACGCCCAGCTTGGGGACGTCGAGGGCGGGGCCACCACCACAACGGAGACGGTCTACCTCTGCCCGGAGTGCGGCGGCCAATGCAGGATGACCTCCAAGGCCTACACCTACTTCTACATGTGCAAAAGCTGCCACAAGCGCCTGGAGGACTACGAGGTCATCAGGAGGGAGCTCGCCGTCACCATCGACGGTAACTTCCACACCGTGAGCGGCGAGTTTTAGATTCCAACCGTAAGGGGGAGACCATGAGCGAAGAGAACGAGGCCCTGCGTGACGAGGAGCTCGAGGCGGCCACGGGCGGGCAGGGCGAGAACGACTGGCTCGCCGGCTGGCAGCCCTACAAGAACACGGGAGTCATCCTGCACTGTCCCAAGTGCATGGGCGTGAACCTGGAGTTCTACAAGCTGGCCTCCTACGTGAAGTACCGCTGCTGCGACTGCGCGGAGGAGTTCTACGAGAAGGACGCCGGCCACACCAACCAGGGGAAGTTTTAGCGCCTCTGCTTGACCGATACGTTGATTCCGTCTTTTGATTGGATGGGAGCTGTTATGGAAGACAACAAGAGCATGGGTACTCCGTTCGAGACCCTGAGCGACGAGGAGCTCAAGGGCATTGCAGCCGGTGCGGAGACCTCCACGGAGTACAAGTACTACTGCCCCAAGTGCGGAAGCGGAGACCTCACCCCCGTGTACTCCTCGTTTGGCCCCGGCTCGTCGTACCACTGCCCCAAATGCCGCGAGAACTTCCAGCTGAGCGAATGCAAGAAGGTCCTCATCACCACCACGATCGACGGCGACGTCCACACCGTGCAGGGTGAGTTCTAGGAGGGCGTTCGTGGCAAGCGATTTTGTGGACAGCAGCCAAGCAGCTGAGCTCACCGATAGGGAGCTTTCCGAGGTTACCGCTGGTTACGACTACTATCACGACAAGGCTGGCCAGAAGTACTACAAGTGGACCGGGACGACCGACGAGAAGAACCAAAAGTACTTCTGCCCCAACTGCGGCCGTCCCGTGCACTGGGGAACCGGCTGGAGGTTCTACTGCGACCCCTGCAACGCCTCGTGGTTCATCGAGAACCGCCTCAGCCCAAATCTCGCATCCACCTACTGGGTGGAAATCTCAAAGCGTGAGTACGACAACTACGAGAACAGCGAAGAGGACTTCAGGTAGCGCTGCGCGCATCTGCCGTAAAGTAAATCCGACATTCGAAGCCACAGCTTGAAAAGCCTCTCCCCGGTAAGCGGGAGGGGCTTCTTGCATTCGGGCAAATTGGGCCTTTCGCTACCTGCTTTTACCCGCGGATAAATTAATGTCCAGTTTATGTGAGACGATGCGTTGAATAACGGGGCGTTCAAGAAAGGTGGCGTTGCCATGAGGGGTTTCCGAACAGGCTCAGGAGGTAAGCCTACTTGGGCCTTGCCGAAGGATTGTGGTCCTGCGACCGTCTTATCCCTCCGGGCCTATCGGTATCATCGGTAGATACATAGTTGTGTTCGTCTTCGAGCGCTGCCCGCTTAAAGCGGGCGGTTGCTTATCCAATCGCGAAAGGGGTGTCCACCTTGGCATCCAGCAATAGAGAGACCCAGCGTGCCGAGCTGCACAAGGCCATTTGGGGAATCGCCGATGAGGTTCGTGGGGCCGTGGACGGTTGGGACTTCAAGGCCTACATCCTTTGTTTCCTCTTCTATCGGTTCATCTCCGAGGACCTGGCCGAGTACATCGACGCCGGCGAGCGCGAGGCCGGCGACCCAGACTTCTCCTTTGCCGCCCTCTCAGACGAGGAGGCCGAGGGCGCTCGTGAGGGCATCACGGAGGAGAGGGGTTACTTCATCCTGCCTTCGCAGCTCTTCCAGAACGTCGCCAAGGCCCCCGAGAGCGACCCCGAGCTGAACATCCACGTGCAGGAGATCTTCCGTGCCATCGAGGGCTCGAGCGTGGGCAAGCCTTCCGAAAAGGACTTCAAGGGCCTCTTCGATGACGTGGACGTTACCTCCAACAAGCTCGGCGCCACGCTCGAGGAGCGCATCGACCGCCTGGCCAAGATCATCTCCGGCATTCGAGACCTCGACTTTGGCGACGTGCGTGACGCAGACATCGATCTCTTTGGCGACGCCTACGAGT
>CAVHKV010000058.1:0-7204 GCA_963636635.1 uncultured Bacteroidales bacterium | reverse complement strand
GCCATCCTACCGGGCGTGCGGGACAGAAAATGTCAACCGTGGTCTAACAGAGCTATCCACGAATAGAGTTTGTGCAAAAGAACGAATAGGACTTGTGCAAATCCACTAGTAGACCTTGTGCAAAAGTACGAGTAGTGGCTAAAAGCCAAGGTAGACGTGGGTGATGCGTAATGATGTGGTGCACGCATGAGGACAGGCCTCTCGCAATCTCTTGCGGGTAGGGTTTCCGCCAACCATTTGCCGTGGTTCTCGGGGCCTGCAGTTGGCTGGCGGGCTGTTGCATATCAGAATAATGATGAAATTCTGCCGTCGAAAAGGAGGCCACCATGAAGACCAGACCCATTTCCGACCTGCGGAATCACTATTCGGACGTCGAGCGGGAAGCCGAGAGCGATGGGCCCGTTTTCCTGACCAAGAAAGGGCGGCTCTCCGTGGACGTCATGAGCTTTGAGCAGCGCAAGGGGGCAAACGAGCTCGTTGAGCAGGCACTTGACACGGCTGACCGCCTTGCGGCCTCGGTACTCGTTCGCTATAGCCATGACGAGGTCTTTGGCTCAATCAGGGAGATGCTCCATAGCCCAGAGCCCCAAGCACAATAGCCTGACCTGCCTCCCAATCTTTTAGGAAGATTTGAGTTCCGCCGCAAGCTATATCGCCTTTGAGCTCAAGAATCCCCAGGCGGCAGAGCGGCTGGTTGATGCTGCCGAAGAGGGAATCCTTGAGCATCTCAAGAATCCAACGATGGCTCCGACTTACCGCTCAACAAGGCAGCGAAAACAGCCCTACCACTGGTTTGCCGTTGGGAATTACATGGTGTTCTACGTCGTAAAGGACGACGTCATGGAAGTGCGTCGATTCCTTTACAAGGCGCGGAACCTCGAGGCAATCATCAAATCCTAAATCCCCTGCGCAACGAGTGCGCAAACGGTTGCACTCGCCACTTGCTCTTTGTTGCGCAACCGCTTGCGCGCTTGGCTCCCTGTTTTGCGCAAACGGTTGCTCATGGCGCGGTATCTTCTCGATGGGCAAACGGTTGCGCAGAGGCTGAGCCGGCGGAGGCAAAGCCCAAAGACGCTGGGCCAACAACGGCCTGGCCCCTTCTGCGCGCCAAATCAAGCGAGAGGGGACCTGCGCATGCTTCTATGTCCGAGCCTCATGTGCGCCGACTTCGGCGCGCTCCGCAGCGAGGTGGAGGAGCTCGACGCCGCCGGCATCGACATCTTCCACTGCGACATCATGGACGGCACCTTTGTGCCCAACATCACCATGGGCCTCATGGACGTCAAGGCCGTCCGCGCGGCCACCAGCAAGCCCATCGACGTCCACCTCATGGTGGAGAATCCCGCCAGCAAGGTCGACCTCTTCCTCGACGCCGGCGTGGACATCGTCTACATCCACCCCGAGAGCGAGCGCTACGTGGTGAAGACCCTCGCGCGCATCAAGGAGCGCGGCGCCGCGGCGGGCCTCGTCATCAACCCCGACACCTCCATCGAGACCATCTCCGAGATGCTCAACCTCGCCGACTACGTGATGGTCATGACCGTGAACCCCGGCTTCGCCGGCCAGAAGTTCATCGACTTCACCAAGAAGAAGGTCGCCCGCCTGGCCGAACTCAAGGCCGAGCACGGCTTCCAGCTCATGATCGACGGCGCGTGCAGCCCGAGCGTGGTGCGCGAGCTCTCGGCCTTGGGCGCCGACGGCTTCGTGCTCGGCACGAGCGCGCTGTTTGGCAAGCAAATCGGCTATGCGGAGTGCCTGCAGAACCTCCGCGAGGGAAAGGACTACTAGCCATGAAGATCGCAATCGGAAACGACCACGTCGCCGTCGAGCTCAAGAACGTCATCAAGGAGCACCTGGAGTCCAAGGGCCACGAGGTCGTGGACTTTGGCACCAACTCCACCGAGCGCTTCGACTACCCCATCAGCGGCTACAAGGTCGGCAAGGCCGTGGCCGGCGGCGAGTGTGACCTCGGCGTGCTCATCTGCGGTACGGGCGTGGGCATCTCCCTGGCCGCCAACGGCGTGCAGGGCGTGCGCGCCGTCGTGTGCTCCGAGCCCTACAGCGCCAAGCTCAGCCGCCAGCACAACAACACCAACATCGTGGCCTTCGGCGCCCGCGTGGTGGGCACCGAGCTCGCCAAGATGATCGTGGACGAGTGGCTCGACGCCGAGTACGAGGGCGGCCGCCACCAGCGCCGCATCGACATGATCGCCGAGATTCGCGAGACCCAGGGCCTCGCCGCCGTGGACAACGCGGAGTAGCCGCAAGCCTGCAACGCGCACGCCTCGGCCTGCGCTAAAGAAGGAGGGAACATGGGAAAGTACGACGAGCTCGCCACTAACATTATTGAGGGAGTGGGTGGCAAGGAGAACATCATCTCCCTGACGCACTGCGTCACTCGCCTGCGCTTCAAGCTCAAGGACGAGGGCAAGGCCGACAAGGACGGCCTCGTGAAGATGAAGGGCGTGCTGCAGGTCATCCAGCAGGGCGGCCAGTACCAGGTCGTCATCGGCAACACCGTGGGCGACGTCTACGATGCCATCGGCGAGCAGGGCATTTCGCTCGGCGGCTCGGTTGACGCCGACGTGGTGGACAAGGAAGACCTCAAGGTCCACGGCAGCATCATCGACCGCGTGATCGACCTCGTCACCAGCATCTTCACGCCGATCCTTCCCGCCCTCATCGGCGGCGGCATGCTCAAGGCCATCCTGATGGTCCTCACCCAGTTCTGCGGTCTGGAGAAGACCGCGGGCGAGTACATCATGCTGAACACCATCGGCGACACCATCTACTCCTACCTGCCCATCGCCCTGGCCTACACCTCAGCCAAGAAGTTCAAGTGCAACCCGATGATCGCCGTCATGCTCGGCATCGCCATGTGCTCTACGGCCATCGTGAACGCCGACCCGCAGCTCACCTTCTTCGGCTTCCCGGTGGTTGGCCCCAAGCAGGGCTACGGTTCCACGGTCATCCCCATCATCGTGACCATCTGGTTCATGAGCCTCGTTGAGCACGGCCTCAACAAGGTGCTGCACCCCTACGTCAAGAACATCCTCAACCCGCTGTTCTGCCTGCTCATCACCGGCCCCGTCATGTTCATGGTCATCGGCCCGGTCATGTCCACCCTGCAGAACGGCCTCACCACCGGCTACCAGTTCATCTACAGCCTGAGCCCGATCCTGTGCGGCGCCGTCCTCGGCGGCCTGTGGCAGGTCCTCGTGGTCGTCGGCCTGCACTGGGGCATCGTGCCCATCGGCCAGATGAACCTCTCCGCCTACGGCCGCAACACCATTAACGCCGTCGTCGGCCCCTCCAACTGGGCCCAGGCCGGCGCCGCCCTCGGCGTTGCCCTTCGCGCCAAGAACCCCGAGATCAAGGAGACCGCCTTCTCGGCCTTCGTCACCGGCTTCTTCTCCATCACCGAGCCTGCCATCTACGGCGTGAACCTCCGCTTCAAGAAGCCCTTCTACATCGCCGTGGGCGTGGCCACCATCGCGGGCGGCATCGCCGGCTCCTGCAACGCCGCTGCCACCGCCGGCGGCCCCGTGGGCATCCTGTCCTTCCCGCTGTTCCTCGGCGAGGGCTTCGTGGGCTTTGTCATCGCCATGCTGGTTGCCCTCCTCGGCACCGCGGCCCTCACCTTCATGTTTGGCTACGACCCCAAGAACGACGAGCAGTAGTTCTAAGGCATAGCCACGCACCTGGCCTTTATTGACCAACCGCAAGGCGGGGCCCCAAACGTGGGCCCCGCATTTGGAAAGGCGGGCCATTGGCGCAGCGCTCGCGCTAGAGTGGGCGTCCGGCGAGTCCGGCTCGCTATGCCGCGCCACGTCGTACCCGCCGCGCCCGCACCAAGACCCGCCCGCGCTTCTCGTGCTCAGAGGGCCCGCACGTGGGCCCCGCATTCAGAAAGGAACCACCATGGCCGATCGTGTCCGTCTCATCTCTGCGTCTAAGTCCGATTTTGAGAATTGGGACGCCATGACCCTCAAGGAGTCCATCCGCATGAGCGAGGGGCGTGTGGTCATGGGTCAGCACCTGCTCTTTGCGAGCCAGGGCCTCGTGCGCGGCGTCACCAACTCCGAGCTGCTCTTCGCCTTTGGCGCCGACATGGTGATGCTCAACACCTTCAACTTCAACGACGAGAGCAACAACCCCGGCCTGCAGGGCCTCACCTACGCCGAGCTCAAGGCGCGCTGCAACCGTCCCATCGGCGTGTACATGGGCTGCCCGGGCAAGAACAAGCCCGACCAGAAGAAGCTCTACGACCCAGAGGGCATGCTTGCCACGCCCGAGCACATCGCCCGCGCCGTTGAGATGGGCGTCGACTTCATCGTGCTGGGCGGCAACCCCGGCTCCGGCACGAGCATCGCCGACGTCATCAAGACCACCAAGTACGTCAAGGACACCTATGGCGACAAGGTGCTGCTCTTTGCCGGCAAGTGGGAGGACGGCGTGAACGAGAAGGTCCTGGGCGACCCCCTGGCCGACTACGACGCCAAGGACGTCATCCGTCAGCTCATCGATGCCGGCGCCGATGTCATCGACCTGCCTGCGCCTGGCTCGCGCAACGGCATCTCGGTGAGCCACATCCAGGAGCTCGTGCAGTTCACGCACACCTACAAGCCCGGCACGCTGGCCATGTGCTTCCTCAACAGCTCCGTTGAGGGCGCCGACGTGGAGACCATCCGCCTGGTGGCGCTCAAGATGAAGGAGACGGGCGCCGACATCCACGCCATCGGCGACGGCGGCTTCTCCGGCTGCACCACGCCCGAGAACGTGCAGCAGCTGAGCTTCTCGCTCAAGGGCAAGCCCTACACCTACTTCCGCATGGCAAGCGTCAACCGCTAGCGTTGCGGACGGCGGCGCGGGGCCGCTAGCAGGGGATATATGAAATAGCGCGTCGTGCGGAGTGGCACGGCGCGCTTTTTCTATGCCTCGGTGGACTCGCGAATGACGAGCTTGACGGGGATGACGGTCTCGGGCTGGGGCGTCTCGCCGTTGATCTGCTCGAGCAGGCGGTCGCAGCCGGCGCAGGCCAGCTGCTCGGGGTAGCGGTGGACCGTGGTGATGGTGGGTGTGGTGAGGCTCGAGTAGACCGAGTCGTCAAAGCCGCAGATCTTCACCTGCCCAGGCACGCTGATGCCCAGCCGCGCCAGGGCCTGCAGGGCGCCGGCCGCCGCGTGGTCGCTGGAAGAGACGATGCCGTCAAAGTCCAGCCCGCGCTCGCCAATGCGGCGGATGATTCCCTCGCGCGCCTCAATCATGCTGGGCTTTTTTCCCGTGACGCGGATGAAGTTGTCTTCGCTGAGGGGAAGGTTGGCGTCGCGCAGGGCGTTCTCATAGCCGGAGATGCGGGTCCTGCCCTCAAACAGCGCGGTGTAGCTGCCGATATAGAGAATGCGTCTGCAGCCGCGGCTGATGAGGTGGTTGGTGGCCGTGTAGGTGCCGACGCCCTCGTCGGAGCGCACCAGGGGAATGCCGAGGTCGTTTTGGGGCTGGCGGTCCACGCAGACGATGGGCAGGCCGGCCGGAACGATGTCGGAGGTGAGCTGGTTGAGGCCCGAGATGCAGATGACGCCGTCCACCAGCTTGCTCGTGAGCGTGAGGAAGTAGTTGCGCTCGCGCTCGGGGTCGTTGGCCGTGTTGCAGACAAAGACCGAGTAGCCCTTCTCGGCGAGGTATTTCTCGGCGTGGAGGGCCAGGGTGGAGAAGAAATCGTTGGAGATGTCCGGGACGATGAGGCCGACGTTGCCGGAGCGCGTGCTAGAGAGGCTGCGCGCGGCCATGTTCACAACGTAGCCCGTCTCGTCGATGATGGCCTGCACGCGCTCGCGGGTGGCCGGCGAGATGCGGCCGTTGCCGTTGAGCACGCGCGAGACGGTGGAGACCGAGACCCCGGCCTTTGCGGCGATGTCGCGCATGTTGAGTTGGCGGTTCATGGGGCCTCCTACCTGGGGTGATATGGTTTGGGACGCGGTGGGGACGCGCGTGGCATTGCTTGCGCGTGGCGTATGCGGCGCTGTTCGCGTCTGGCTGGCGTGGCGCTGCGTGCGCAGGGGCTGCGTGCCGCCGCCCGTCCTGGTCCTGGGCGCCACCGCTCGTTTTGGCCTTCAGTTTAGCGCAACCGTTTGCTCAAAGGCGTGCGGGTGTGTTTGGGGGAGTGATTCCGGCGGATTTTGGACGGCTGGCGGTGGACCATCGCGATGCCCGCGAATGCCAAGCCCCACACAGCGGTCCACGCGCGGAGCCGCGGGGGCGGGCGGCGGCTACAATCGAGGGAACGGAATTTTCGCTGGAGGGGTACCCATGCTTCGAGAGAACCAGATGATTTGGCGCTGCGGCAAGCACGAGCTGTCGCTGGCGAGGCCGCGCATCATGGGCGTGCTCAACGTCACGCCGGACTCCTTCTCCGACGGAGGCGAGCACAACACGGCCGAGGAGGCCATCGCCTGGGGCATGAAGCTGCTGGACGACGGCGCCGACATCATCGACGTGGGCGGCGAGTCCACGCGCCCCGGCTTCAAGGCCGTCTCGCCCGACGAGGAGGCCAAGCGCGTCATCCCCGTCATCCGCGCGCTGGTGGACGCGGGCGCCATCGTCTCCATCGACACGCGCCACCCCGAGGTGGCCCGCATCGCCGTGAAGCTCGGCGCCTCCATCATCAACGACGTCACCGGCTTCACCAACCCCGACATGGTCAAGGTTGCCTGCGAGAGCGACTGCGGCTGCATCATCATGCACGCCGGCGAGGTCTCTGCCCGCGCGCCGCGCCAGACCGT
The DNA here is from genome assembly GCA_963636635.1 of uncultured Bacteroidales bacterium. Classification (GTDB taxonomy): domain Bacteria; phylum Actinomycetota; class Coriobacteriia; order Coriobacteriales; family Atopobiaceae; genus Parolsenella. The sequence goes on along the minus strand of CAVHKV010000058.1, from coordinate 422 downwards.
GACGCTCGACACCTCGGCTGCCGCTCGCGCGGCAGCGGCCATGGGCGGGGCGGGGACCGCGACGACGGCCGTGGCGGCTGTGCCCGCGGCGGGATCTGCCGCTTTGACGGCTGCGAGTTCCGTGGGCTCGGCTGCCGCCGCTTCAGCCGCGTCCGGCATGACTGGAACGGCAGGCGGAACCGTTGGACTGCCTGGCGCCACTGTTGCTGACAAGGGCAATAAAGCCGAGGTGGAGCAGGGCGAGAAAGACGATGGGGCCACGGAGGCTCCCGAGACCACGCCCGAGGAGCGCGCCGACGCCGCGGCCGCCGAGCGTCTGGACGAGGTCATGCGTCGCAGCGCCCGCGGCATCTCCAGCGTGAGCGCCTCCATGGGCAGCGGCAGCCGCCGCTTCACCCTGCCGGAGGAGTCGCCCATCATGC
>CAVHKV010000057.1:0-5965 GCA_963636635.1 uncultured Bacteroidales bacterium | reverse complement strand
AAACTAAACCACAGTCCTTAGGCGCCGATCGCGGGCGGCTCGGCGGTGGCGGAGACGCCGGTACGGTCGGCGATGGCGATCTTGTAGAGCTCGGCCCACTTGCCGTCGTCCTCGAACTTCTTGAGGAAGGCGTTGACGAACTCGACGCCGTCGGAGCCGAGCTTCAGGCCGATGCCGTAGTTGTCCTCGGGGCCAAAGGCGTCGCCGGCGATGCGGTACTTGCCGGGGTTCTTGACGACGTTGCCCATGTGGAGGGTCATGTCGACCACGTAGGCGTCGACGCGGCCCTGCTCAAGGGCGGCGCGGCACTCGTCGTCCTTGGTGAACTCCTGGGCCTCGGCCTTGGGGGCGTACTCCTCAAGGACGGTGGGGCCGGTGGAGCCGGACTGGACGGCGACCTTCTTGCCGGCCAGGTCGTCGACGGAGTTGATGTCGGTGTTGCTGGCGGCGACGAGGATGCCCTGCTTAGTGGTGAAGTAGGGGCCGGCGAAAGAGATGAGGGCCTTGCGCTTCTCGTTGATGGAGTAGGTGGCAAAGACGGCGTCCACGTTGTCGTTCTGAAGGACGGACTCGCGGGTGTCGGAGGTCACCTGGGTGTACTCGTACTTGGTCTCGTCGCCCAGGATGTAGCGGGTAAGGCCCAGGTAGAGGCCCGCGTCGAAGCCGTAGACCTTGTTGTCGGTCTCATCGAGCTGGGAGAAGATGGCGCTCGTGCGGGTGGCGCCCACGCGCAGCACGCCGGCCTCCTTCACGGCGGCGGCCCAGGAGTTGGAGCTGATGGTGTCGTCGTCGGCCTGCTCCACGGAGGCGACGAGCTCGTTGAAGGCGTCCTTGTCAACGCCGGTGGCCGAGGTCTCGGCAGCGGCCGTGGTGGCGGCCTCGGTGCTGGCCGAGGCGGCGTCGGACGGGCCCTCGGAGCAGCCGACCAGGCCAACGAGGCCGAGGCTGGCGCCCGCGCCCAGGCCCAGCTTCACAAACTGACGCCTGCTGAAGGTGTTCTTGCTCATGTTCTTACCTTTCCTTATATCCCTTAGCGTATCTGGACGGGATGTTGGAACTTCACTACACCAAGGAGTGTAGCATTAATTCCTACTAATCCGGTATGTAATTGGAGAATTTCTTTCGGTTGCGTTTTTGATACCCAAGGGTCTGGGATTCTAACCGTCACCGATTTATGGGCTGAGCAAGCAATACTCGAGCGGCCCTGCAGCGTAAGCCGCCGAAGCGGCATGCCCGAAAAGCAAACATTCCGCAGCCGCCAATGGTTTGAAGCCACCAATGCATGCGAGCGAGGACGTTTGCGTTCGGGCATGCCACACAGGCGGTTCCGGGATTGACGTCATCGACTACGTAAGCCGCCGGAGCGGCACGCCCGCAAAGCAAACATTCCGCAGCGGCCTATGGAACGAAGCTCTCTAGCGCAGGTGAGCGAGGACGTTTGCGTGCGGGCACACCGCGCAGGCGCCTCCCATAACGGCATAGCAACTCACAAAAAACGGCGACGAGCCAGGTGGCCCGCCGCCGTGAGGTGACGCTCAATGTCAGGCGCTGGACTAGCCGAGCAGGTCCTTGACGTCGAGGGCGATCATGAGCTCCTCGTTGGTGGGGATGACCATGACGCGGATCTTGGAGTCCTCGGTGGAGATGACGCGCGGGTCGTCGCCGCGGACGGCGTTCTTGTCGTCGTCGATCTTGGCGCCCATCCACTCGAGGCGCTTCACGACCTCCTTGCGCATGTGCGGGGAGTTCTCGCCAACGCCGGCGGTGAAGACCATGGTGTCGACGCCCTGCATGCTCTGGACCATGCAGGCGAACTGGGAGGCCACGCGGTAGCTCCACATGTCGATGGCCATCTGGCAGCGCTCGTTGCCCTCGGCGGCGCCAGCCTCGATGTCGCGGCAGTCGCTGGAGACGCCGGAGATGGCGGCCAGGCCGGACTTCTTGTTCATCATCGTGTCGATCTGGTCGATGGTGTAGTGGCCCTCACGCACGAGGTAGAACACGGTGGCCGGGTCCACGGTGCCGCAGCGGGTGCCCATGACGAGGCCGTCGAGCGGGGTGAGGCCCATGGTGGTGTCCATGCACTGGCCGTCCTCGATGGCGCACAGGGAGGCGCCGGAGCCGAGGTGGCAGCTCACGACCTTGTGGGCCTCGTCGCCGAGGACCTCGTGGACGGTGCGCCAGATGAAGCGGTGGCTGGTGCCGTGGGCGCCGTACTTGCGGATGTGCAGCTCGTCAACGACATCCTTGGGCAAAGCGTAGTTGTGGGCCTCGGCCGGCATGTTGTAGTGGAAGGCGGTGTCGGGGACGATGACGTTGCCGACCTCGGGCATGGCCTTGCGGCACAGCTCGATGACGTCGGCCTCGGCGTAGTTGTGCAGCGGGGCCAGCGGGGCGACCTCGCGGACCTTAGCGAGCACGTCGTCGTCGACCACGGCGGACTCGGGGAAGTACCAGCCGCCCTGGACCACGCGGTGGCCGATGCCGTCAATCTGCAGGTTGAGGCCCTTGAGGTTCTCGAGGACCCAGTCGATGGCCTCCTTGTGCGTGGGCATGGCGACCTTGGTCTCCTGCTTGGCGCCGCCCATCTCGCTGTGGCCCACGAAGGAGCCGGAGATGCCGATGCGCTCGCAGTTGCCCTTGGCAAAGACCTCGTGGGTGTCGACGTTAAGCAGCTGGTACTTGAGCGAGGAGCTGCCTGCGTTGATGACGAGAACGTTCATGTACGATCCTCTCCGTTGACGGCGCGCGCGCCGTGACTCTGCGCACGCCCCCAGGCATACGCGAATTTCCAACTTGACCATAGTAGCGCGACATGTGGACTCCGCAGGCCAAAATTGCGCGCCAACCTGAAGCGTTACGCGCACTTCATATAGAGAAGAGCCTTGCAGGGGCTGATGCGGGCGTCTTACGCGAGACAAGGCGGGGCTGCAAACGTGTTCGGGAAGAGCATATACACGAAGCGCGGCTCGGGCCGCGGGGCACAACGACCCCTGACAACCCAAGCCACGCCGCCGTTAGCGCCCCATATAAGACCGGCTAGCAAGGCCGCTCCCCTACCCGCGTGCGCTACTCGCCCGTGGGGTAGTTGAGGCGCGCCTCGTCGATGTTGTCCAGGTCACGGCTGAGGTAGCGCGCCGCCAGCCATTTGGCCATGCCGAGGTTCTGGTCGAGGTAGTTGCCGCACTCCTCGGGGGCGGCACCCGGAATCTCTCCCTCGAAGTCGCGGACGAACTCGAACATCTCGCGCACAAGCGGCAGGATCTCGGCCGAGCTCACCTCTCCAAACACCACGAGGTAGAAGCCGGTGCGGCAGCCCATGGGGCCAAAGTAGACCACGCGGGAGCTCCAGGCGGGATGGTTGCGCAGGAAGGTCGCGCCGAGGTGCTCGATGGTGTGGCACTCGGCCGTGTTCATCACCGGCTCGTCGTTGGGGGCTGTGAGGCGCAGATCGAAGGTGGTGACAGCGCAGCCCGTCTGCTCGTCGCGGTCGATGCGGCTCACGTAGACGCCGGGCTCGAGCAGGATGTGGTTGACAGAAAAGCTCGCGATGCGCTCCATGTGCGCTTCCCTCCTGCTAGTGAACCCACTCGGTAAGGCACTCGTCCAGACCCTTCACCAGGGCTTCCTTGTCCATGTGCTGGCCGATGAAGCAGATCTTGGTCTGGCGGTCGCCGCACTCCTCGTCCCAGTCGTCCATGACCTCGGGGTTCTGGGCCACGATCTGGGCGCGGATGTCATCCGGGGCGCTGCCGATAAACTTGCCCTGCTCGGTGAGGCTCACCTGGCGTCCGGCCTGCTCGAACATGAAGCACATGTCCGGGTCCTGGTTGGCCCAGAGCTGGCCCTTGGCGCGGATGACCTCCTTGGGCCAAGAGGCGACGAAGCCGGTGAACTTGTCGATGTCGAAGGGCTTGCGGCGGTCGTACACGAAGGTCTCGATGTCGTACTCGAGAACCTCGGGGTCGTCATGCTCCTCGGGGTGCTCCATGGCATCGAGCCAGGCGGCGGAGCCGTACGCCTGGTTGAAGTCGAAGCGGTTGGTGTAGAGCAGCTGGTCCAGCTCCACGTTGCCCTGCTCGGCCTCGACGATCACGGCCTCCTTCTGAAGGCCACGGACGATGCCCTTGAGCTCGTCGATCTGCTCGCGGGTGACCTGGTCGGTCTTGTTGAGCACCACGGTGGTGCAGAACTCGATCTGCTGGATGAGCAGGGCCTCGAGGTCGTCCTCGTCAATGTCTTTGGCCAGAAGGTCGCGGCCGCCGTGGAACTCGTCCCACATGCGGGCGCAGTCCACCACGGCAATGATGTTGTCGAGGTCGAGCGGGGCGGCCGAGCCGTACTTGGACTCGTCGCAGAACTGCGAGATGGTGTAGGCGATGGGGATGGGCTCGCAGATGCCGGAGGCCTCGATGATGATGTAGTCGAAGTCACCCGACTCGGCGATCTGGGAGAGCTGGCGGGCGAGGTCGTCGGAGAGGGTGCAGCACAAACAGCCGTTGGTCATGGGAATGAGCTCGCCGTCAACCTGCGAGAGGCCGCCCTTGGCGATGAGGCTCGCGTCGACGTTGATCTCTCCGATGTCGTTCACGAGCACGGCGGCGCGCACGCCGGCCTCGTTTTGCAGGATGTGGTTGAGAAGCGTGGTCTTGCCCGCGCCGAGATAGCCGGTGAGCAGCGCGATCTTGGTCTGCTTGGGAGCGTCTGCCATGAGTCCTTCTTTCTTCTGAGAAAAGTCAGCCAAGGTTGAGTGTACCCCGCAAGCGCGTTGCCCAAGCAGCGAATACGGGTAGGATGGATACGAAGCAAACGCGCGGGCGGCCGCACTCGCCCCTTGCCAGAGGGCCCCTAGGCAGGACGAGATATGGCAAGAGGCCAACCCCGCGGGCCGCGAGCTTCGCACGACGGGCACGCGCCCGACCACAACCGTCTCCACCAACCCCGAATGCCCAGCGGCGTCCGGGCGCAAACGAAACGCAAGCTCACGAACTAGGGAGTCACCTTGACCTTCATCGCAGCCATCATCCTCCTCGCCCTCTGCGCACTCATGCTCGCCTTCGTGCTGAGCATCCTCGGATTTGCCATCGGCATCGCCGCGGACATCGTGGCGCTGGCCTTCAAGCTGCTGCCGCTCGCCCTCGTGGTGCTCGTGGTGCTCTTTTTTGTCCAGGGCGGCAAGGTCAGCCGTGGCTCGGACGGCAACGTCAACATCGACCTCCCCGACTCCTGGCGCAAGCGCAGCTAGAACACGCATACGCCACGCAGGCATGTACAAGAAGAGGGACGGCGCGCTTGGCACCGTCCCTCTTTTGCGTAGCCTTAGGGCTGTCCGCCGGCACACGCCGGCAGGCACAACCGTTGCGAGGCGCTACTCCGCTGCGGGAGCCTCGGGCTCGGCCGGCTTCTCCTCGTCAAACTTGACGGGAACCTCAATCTCCTTGGCAGAGCAGCCGAGGAGCAGGTAGAAGACGCCGGGCAGCAGAAGCAGGCCCACGACGTAGCCGCAGCCGTGGCCGTAGACGCGGGAGAGCTGACGAAGCATGACGCAGCTCAGCACGAAGCCGGCGATGCCGGCGATGAAGCCGAGGTTGTGCAGCAGCTCGTAGTCGTGGCCGGCGACGCAGAGCGTCATGGCAGCGCTGGCGGCCGTGATGGCGATGACGAACTTCTTGGACAGGCCGACGACCTTGGCAAGCTCCCACTCGCAGTACACGGGGATGAGCTGGGACCAGCCGTGACCACCGAGGCGCTTGACGATGCGCCAGCGGCCGACGATCTCGAGCACGCCCAGCACGACGAGGATGATGCCGGCGACGAGGGCGACGAGGCCGAGGGCGACGAGCAGGCCGAGGAGGCCGGCGGCCGCGTCGGGCTGGGAGGACACGACGTTCATATCCCCGCTGACGCCAATGCCGTTGAGTAGGGTGGTGAGCTCCTGATCAGACATGGGCTCTCCTTTCTTCTG
>CAVHKV010000056.1:0-12850 GCA_963636635.1 uncultured Bacteroidales bacterium | reverse complement strand
GCTCGGCGCCCAGTTCACGCGCTACAACGACCCCACCGACTACAACCACGTGTATCGCCTGCGCTAGGCCCCCGCGCGTGTGCTCGCCGCCCGCAGCGGCGGCGGGCCCCCTTCGGTACTCCTCGCCCGTCCACGGCGGCAGGCGAGCCTTGCAAACCCGGTGCCCGTTACGGCCCGGCCATTCCAGCGAAAGGATTTCCAAATGACCGTCGAGAGAAAGAAGTACTGCGTCTACGGCGAGTGGCGTGAATCCAAGACCACCGAGTACAAGCAGGTCACCGATTCCTCCACCGGCGAGGTCATCGCCGAGGTGCCGCTGTGCACCGCCGACGAGGTCGCCGAGGCCATCGACTCCGCCCAGCAGGCCTTTGAGTCTTGGAGCAAGGTCTCCCTCTCCAAGCGCGTCCAGTACATGTTCAAGTGGCGCGACGTCCTCGTGAACCACCTCGACGAGCTCACCGAGCTCTGCGCCAAGGAGCACGGCAAGAACCTCAACGAGGCCCGCGGCGACATCCTCAAGGCCATCGAGCCCACCGAGCTGGCCTGCTCGCTGCCGCTCGCCATCCAGGGCTCCGGCGCCCTGCAGGTGACCACCGGCTTTGACTGCACCACCTACCGCAAGCCCTTGGGCGTCGTCGGCGGCATCGTGCCGTTCAACTTCCCGGCCATGATCCCCTGGGGCTGGATGGTGCCCCTGGCCATCGCCTGCGGCAACTCCGTCGTGCTCAAGGCCGCCACGCCGACGCCTCTGACCTCCATGCGCATGCTCGAGCTCTTCTACGAGGAGGGCGGCTTCCCCAAGGGCCTCGTGAACCTCGTCACCTGCACCCACCACGAGAGCGACCAGCTGCTCACCGACCCGCGCGTCAAGGCCATCACCTTCGTGGGCACCACCCGCGTGGGCAAGGAGATCTACGCCAAGGCCGGCCTCAACGGCAAGCGCGTCCAGGCCCAGACCGAGGCCAAGAACCACGCCCTGGTGCTGGCCGACTGCGACCTCGAGGCCACCACGTCGGCCATCATCAACTCCGCCTTCGGCTGCGCCGGCGAGCGCTGCATGGCCCTTCCCACGGTCTGCGTGCAGGAGGAGATCGCCGACGAGTTCGTGAAGATGATCGTGGAGAAGGCCAGCGCCCTCAAGCTCGGCCTGGCCTACGACCCCGAGACCGCCCTCGGCCCGGTGGTGAGCGAGGCGCACAAGGAGCGCGTGCTCTCCTGGATCGAGAAGGGCATCGAGGAGGGCGCCGAGCTCGTGCTCGACGGCCGTAACCCCGAGGTCCCGGAGGAGTGCAAGAATGGCTTCTTCATCGGCGCCACCATCTTCGACCACGTCACCGAGGACATGTCCATCGGCCATGACGAGATCTTTGGCCCGGTGCTCTCCATCAAGCGCGTCAAGGACTTTGACGAGGGCATCAAGATCATGAACGCCAACCCCTTCGCCAACGGCTCGTGCATCTTCACCCAGGACGGCTACTTCGCCCGTCGCTTCGAGATGGAGACCGACGGCGGCATGGTGGGCATCAACGTGGGCATCCCGGTGCCCTCCGCCTACTACCCCTTCAGCGGCAACAAGGACTCCTTCTTCGGAGACCAGCACGTGCTCGGCATCGACGGCTACCGCTTCTACACGCGCGCCACGACCGTCACCACGCACTGGTTCGCCGAGGGCAGCAAGCCCGCCAAGAAGATGGACTCTTGGGAGGGCACGGTGGAGCGCCTCTAGCGCATCCGCTGCCTGCGCGGGCCGGCCAGCTCTCGCGGCCCGCACAGGCGCCCGCCCTCCTGAAGGGGGAGGTGTGTTCGAATGTCTGAACGTAACTCCGCACGTTCTTGGGTGATGTTCGCGATCCTCATGCTCTGCGGGATGGCAGTGGGCTTCTCCCAGCTCAAGGTCACGCCGGTCATGGCCTTGCTTGCCGAGGACTTTGGCGTCTCCACCACGAGCGCCGCCTGGCTCACGAGCATCTTCACGCTCGCCGGCATCGTGCTTTCCGTCCCCGGCGCGGGCCTCATCGCCAAAATCGGCCCCAAGCGCACCCTGCTTTTCATGCTGGCCATGATCGTGGCCGGCAACCTGGTTGGGGCCGTGGCCCCCAGCTTTGAGGTCATGCTGGCCTCGCGCGTGGTCGAGGGCGTCGCCGCGGTCTTTGCCCTGCCCGTGGGCGTGGAGCTCATCGGCCGCTGGTTTGAGGGCCCCTCCATCGGCACCGCCACCGGCATCTTCATGACGGCCACGCCCATCGCCACCTTCCTGATGACCGGCTCGGGCCTCGTCATCGTGAACGCCCTGGGCTCCGTCCGCTCGCTTTGGTGGGTCGTCTTTGCCTACGCCGCCGTCTGCTTCGTGGCGGCCCTGCTCGTGGTGCAAGACGGCGAGGCCGGCATCGCCGTGCCCCAGTCCGAGGACGCCGTGAGCGACGGCATCCTCACCGCGGCCAAGAGCGCCGCCAGCTCCAAGCCGCTCGTGCTGCTCTGCGCCGCCATGTTCTTCCTGGCCTTCTCGCTCTACTCGCTCATCACCTGCTACCCGCAACTGTTTGCCTACTACGGCCTCAGCGGCGAGATGAGCAACCTGCTCACCAGCCTGAACGGCCTCGTGGGCATCCCGATGTCGGTGCTTGCCGGCGTGGTCATCGGCAAGACCGGCAAGCCCTACTACGTGGCCATGGTGGGGGCCGTGGGCGCCTTCGTGGTCTGCGCCACCCTCTCCATGCTGGGCGACGCCACCTACGCGCTCAACGTCATCGGCTCGGCGCTGTTCCCCGGCGGCATCGTGATGACCCCGATGTTCGTCCTGGCGCCGCTTCTGGTGAACAAGGCCGCCGACGCCCCGATGGGCACCTGCCTCATCAACACCTTCTTTTACCTGGGGCAGTTCGTGAGCACGCCGGTCACCACCGCGCTTTCCGACGGCAACACCAACTGGGTGGTGCCCTCCGTTGCGCTCTCCGTCTCCTGCGTGCTGCTGCTTGTGCTCCTCGTGGCCTCGCAGCGGGCCCTGCTGGCCAGCGGCCGCACCGAGGCCCCCGCCCAGGCCGAGGCCGCCTAGCGGCGGCTGGTTGCTAGCAAGCGGCGGCCGCGGACCCGGCGCCTGGCACGGACTCCGGAAGGGAGGGAGTCCGGGTCGTAAGCAGAGCTGCTCGAGCCGGCAACCTCTCAAGGCATGACCCGGGCCCAGCCCGGATAGCTCCACCGGGATGCGAATCCCAAGCAAGACCGGGGCGCAAGCCCCAAGCTCCACCGGGCCACGTGCCCAAGCTCCACCGGGGCCGCGCGCCCCAACGCTCCAAGCGGGCGCCCAAGGCGGGCGCTTGCCATCCATCCAAAAGGGGAGACGCTCCCCGCTACCCAAAAGGAGGCCCACCATGGGCAAGCCAATGGCCGACTACGTCAAGCTTCCCGAGCTCGAGGAGTACGCGGAGTGGTTCAAGGACTTCGCCGACCTCTACCGTGAGGACGGCATCCTGCAGGTCACCTGGAAGACCAACGACGGCCCCATGTGCCACTCCGGCATGAGCCACCGCGCCATCTCCCAGCTCGTCCGCGTCCTTTCGCTCGACGTCAAGAACGAGATCATCATCTTCACCCACCTCGGCGACTCCTGGATGACCGAGTCCGACCCCAACGGCTGGGAGACCTACTCCGAGCTGCCCACCCAGCGCTTCCAGCACCAGTACTTCGACGACACCAACCTCATCAAGAACATGGTGTTCGACCTGGACGTTCCCACCATCGGCGCCATCCCCGGCCCGGGCTTCCACTGGGACTCCGCGATGCTCTCCGACATCACCATCGCCTCTGAGGACACCTGGATGGAGGTCCCGCACGCTCACGGCGGCCTGGTTCCCGGCGACGGCATGGGCCTCATGGCGCAGCACTTCTTCGGCACCAAGCGCGGCAACTACTACATGATGACCACCCGCCAGTGGACCGCCCAGCAGATGCTCGACTGGGGCATGGTGAGCGAGGTCGTGGCCAAGGACAAGGTCATGGACCGCGCGTGGGAGCTCGCCCGCATGCTCAAGACCATGCCCTACGAGAACCGCACCATCATGTCCAACCTGGCCAAGCGCCCGCTCAAGAAGCTGCTGGTGGAGGACCTCAAGCTCCACACCGTCTCCGAGCAGTACGCCTCGCTTCTGCGCGTGGCCGCCGGTGATTTGGGCGACAACCGCTCCAGCCAGCAGGACGAGAAGTACATCTCGCTCACCAACGACTGGCGCTACTGCCACGACGACATGCAGCAGCCGCCTTCGCGTGAGGTCTGGGAGACCTTCCGCAGCGCGCCCTTCGAGTGGTTCAAGAAGGTCGACGCCGGCGAGGAGACCAACCCCTTCGAGGTGAAGCCCACCAAGCCCTACCGCCCCCAGCCCGCCGAGTAGGGACAGCGCGAGCGCGCGAGGTTGCGCGCGAGTGCAAAGACGTGACGCAAACGTGATGTGAGCACGGGCGCGGGATACGAGTGCAAGCGCGGCCAACGTGACCTCGTAAGACATCGCCGGCAACGCAAGGGAGCCTCCCCAGTTAGGGGAGGCTCCTTTTTTGTCCGTCCTCACATGTGAATACGAATGGCACAAACGTATGCGTATGGCAGCTTTGGGACCTCCCATACGCATACGAATGACCCATACGTAGCCGTATGTGAGGGTAATGCGGCTTTCGTTAGGCAAGTTGCAGAACTGACAGCCCATCTACCTGCGGTCTTGTAAAACAAAGACGAAAACGGCGCGAGCCTAACCTCCCACACGGTTACGATTGCGCCAAACGTATCCGTATGGGAGCTCCCAACCACATACGAATGCCCCAAACGTAGGCAATTGGAGGGATTCCGTCTTCGCCCTACTCCGTAATTTCTCGCCGGTGGTGGTCCTCGGCGAGCTCGGCGGCTCGGATTTCCATCCAGGGGATCATGGCCTTCTCGACGGCGCCCACCACCTCGGCGACGAGCGGGTTGGTGGCGCCGATCTGGCAGGCGGCCAGCACGTAGAGGCGCGCCGCCGGGGTGCGAAAGCTCAGGTGCTGCACGTCGGGCGAGGTGGTGCGGCCCAGCAGGCCCTTTGGCAAGATGATGGCGCGCTCGCCGCTGTTGAGCTCCAGGATCAGCGCATTTCTGTCGGAGACGAAGTGGATCTGCGGCTCGAGCTCCAGCTCCTCAAAGACGCGGACGGCCTGCAGCATGCCGCGGCCCTCGCCCTCGAGCAGGGTCACGCCGCGCTTCATGAGCACCTTCTCCAGGCCTTCGCGCGTGTCCTCCACCGGCTCGGGCGTGCGGACCACCAAGACGAGCTCGTCCTCGTACAGGCAGCGCGACTCGAGCCTGGCCGGCCCCGCGCTGCGCTGGCGCGAGAGGTTGGGTTGCTGGTGCAGGAAGAAGGCGAGGTCGAGCTTGCCCTCGTCGAGCGCGTGCAGGATGGTGTCGTACTCGGCCGACTGAAACTCGACGTGCAGCTCGGGGTTGTTGCCGCGCAGCTCCATGACGCGGTCGGTCACGGCGTTCTTGAGAAAGTCGCTGCCCAGCACGCGCATGTCAAAGCCGATGTGGATCGACTCGGATAGCGTGGGCGCCGCGAGGCCGCCGCGGGCGATGGCGGGCAGGGAGTCGACCTTGCCCAGCACGTCCTTGGCTTCGGCGAGCAGGGCCTTGCCCTCGTTGGTGAGCTTGGTCTGGCGGCGGTTGCGCTCAAAGAGCTTGCAGCCGAGCTCGTCTTCCAAGGCCGAGATTTGCTGCGAGAGCGTCGACTGCGAGACGTAGAGCGTCTCGGCTGCGTGCGTGAAGCTCAAGGTGTCGGCAAGCGCCACAAAGTAGCGCAGATGTCTAAGTTCCATGGTTCCCCCTTCACCCCTATTTTGGGGGAGTGCGAATCAAACGTGAGGGAGGCCACCCCATCCATCCGCGAACGGTTGATTTCCGGAACTGTCGTGGGCGTAATCTGAGCAGACGGAAAAGCCTCCGGGCTTTGTAAGGCGGGGTTGCGAAAGTGGTTCCGTCTAGTTCCCGAGGCGTTCCTGTGGCAGACCGCCCCGTCTGCACGGCTGTCCCTAGCGTTTGTGTTGTGTCCGCGCTTTGCGCCCGCGTTGCCTTCCCGTTCCTCTGCGTCGCGCTCGCCTCCGCATGCGCCCACGCTTGTGCCGAGGGTGTGGAGGTGGGTTGCGAATATGAGCCCGTGCGGGCTGCATAAATCCCACCCGACCTGCGCTAGCTGCAATTATATGAGGGTGCCTAACTTAAAGTTAGCCTTGCGCGGCGGCCGATGCGCCTTATAATCCCCTAGACCTTTAAGCACGGTACGGGATACCTGCAAGGCAAAGAGGCCTGACCCGGCGCTGGACAAGCCGGGTTTACGTTGGGCCAAAGGGCGCGCGGCGCATGCGCGTCCGTCTTGTGGGGACGCAGCTGGCACAAAGCCGGGCGTCCATTTTTGTGGACGCCGAGGCCGCAGCCGGGCGTCTTTTTCATGCCGCGCGAACCCAACAGAAAGGGGAACGCGTGAACCCACTGCTCGCAAAGGGTGCCAAGAAGGCGCTGCTCGCGCTGGAAGACGGCACCACCTTCGAGGGCCTCTCGGCGGGAGCCGACGGCGAGACCTTCGGTGAGCTCGTCTTCAACACCTCGATGTCCGGCTACCAGGAGGTGATCTCCGACCCCTCCTACGCAGGCCAGGTCGTGGCGTTCACCTACCCCCAGATCGGCAACTACGGCGTCTGCGAGGCCGACATGCAGTCCGACGGCGTGGACCTCGCCGGCGTGGTGGTCTGCGACATGTGCCACACGCCCAGCAACTGGCGAAGCGAGGGCACCCTGCCCGACTTCCTCGCCCAGCACGGCATCGTGGCCATCGAGTGCGTCGACACCCGCGAGCTCACGCTCCGCGTGCGCGAGGCCGGCACCATGCGCTGCGCCATCTCCACCGAGGACCTCAACCCCGAGAGCCTCGTGGCCCGCGTGAAGGCCGCCCCCTCCATCTCCGAGACCAACTGGGTGGCCAAGGTCTCCACGCCCGAACCCTACGACGTGGACGCCAAGGTCAACCTCGACCACCCGCGCCGCCGCCTGCGCGTCACCGCGCTGGACTGCGGCGAGAAGTACGGCATCCTGCGCGGCCTGGTGGGCGCCGGGCTCGACGTGCGCGTGGTGCCCTGGGACACCCCGGCGTCCGAGATCCTCGCCACAAACCCCGACGGCGTCTTCCTCTCCAACGGCCCCGGCGACCCGCGCGAGCTGCCCGAGCCCGCGGCCTGCGCCGCCGAGCTGCTCGGCAAGGTGCCCGTCTTCGGCATCTGCCTGGGCCACCAGATGATCTGCCAGGCCGCCGGCGCCCAGATCGAGAAGCTGCCCTACGGCCACCACGGCGGCAACCAGCCCGTGATGAACCTGCTCTCCGGCATGGTTGAGGTCACGGCCCAGAACCACAACTACGGCCTGGTCTTCCCGAGCCTGGGCGAGCTCGACGCGGAGCTCTCCGGCGGGCAGGCCGTCGTGGACGCCTGGCATGCCGCCAACACGAGCGACCTGCGCTTCTGGAGCGAGCGCCGCATCGCGCCGGTGGCCAAGACCGAGCGCTTCGGCCGCATCCGCCTCACGCACGTGAACCTCAACGACGGCACGCCCGAGGGCATCCAGTTCCTCGACATCCCCGCCTTCTCCGTGCAGTACCACCCCGAGGCCTCGCCCGGACCGCACGACGCCGTCTACCTCTTTGAGGCATTCCGCCGCCTCATGGAGGGCGACAACACCTACCTGGCCATCGACGTCCGCGAGGGGAGGCGCTTCTAAGTGCCGAAGCGCAACGACATCAAGAAGATCCTGGTCATCGGCAGCGGCCCCATCGTCATCGGCCAGGCCTGCGAGTTTGACTACTCCGGCACCCAGGCCTGCGAGAGCCTGAAGCAGCTGGGCTACGAGGTGGTGCTGGTGAACTCCAACCCGGCCACCATCATGACCGACCCCAACGTGGCCGACCGCACCTACGTGGAGCCCATCACCGCCGAGGCCGTGGCCAAGGTCATCGAGCGCGAGCGCCCCGACGCCCTGCTGCCCAACATGGGCGGCCAGACGGGCCTCAACTGCGCCATCGAGCTCGACGAGGCCGGCGTGCTGGCCAAGTACGACGTGGAGGTCATCGGCTGCAACGTCGACTCCATCCGCGTGGGCGAGGACCGCAAGCTCTTCGCCGAGGCCATGGAGGAGATCGGCCTGCACATCTGCCGCAGCGGCTTTGCCTACTCGGTGGCCGACGCCGAGAAGATCGTCTCCAACCTGGGATTCCCCGTCATCATCCGCCCGAGCTTCACGCTGGGCGGCGCCGGCGGCGGCATCGCCTACGACATGGACGACCTGCGCCGCATCGTGGCCCAGGGCATCGACCTCTCGCCCGAGGGCGAGGTCTTGGTGGAGGAGTCCATCCAGGGTTGGAAAGAGATCGAGATGGAGGTCATGCGCGACGCGGCCGGCAACGGCATCGTCATCTGCTCCATCGAGAACCTCGACCCCATGGGCGTCCACACCGGCGACTCCATCACCGTGGCGCCTTGCCAGACCTTGAACGACTTCGAGCTCCAGCGCCTGCGCGACTACTCCATCGCCATTCTTGAGCGCGTGGGCGTCGCCTGCGGCGGCTCCAACGTGCAGTTTGCCGTGAACCCCGAGGACGGCCGCGTCATCGTCATCGAGATGAACCCGCGCGTGAGCCGCTCCTCGGCCCTGGCCTCCAAGGCCACGGGCTTCCCCATCGCCAAGGTGGCCGCCCGCCTGGCCGTGGGCCTCACGCTCGACGAGGTCAAGAACGACATCACCCTGGCCACGCCCGCGTGCTTCGAGCCCTCCATCGACTACTGCGTGGTCAAGGTCCCGCGCTTTGCCTTCGAGAAGTTCAAGGGCACCGACACCACCCTCTCCACGCGCATGAAGGCCGTGGGCGAGGTCATGGCCATCGGCCGCACCTTTGAGGAGAGCTTCAACAAGGCCATGCGCTCGCTCGAGGCCGGCCAGAGCATGCTCGGCGCCGACGACCCCGAGCTCTACGACGTGCCTGACTTCCGCCAGCGCGTCTCGGTGCCCACCGCCCAGCGCATCTACTACGTCATCGAGGCGCTGCGCCGCGGCTGGGACGTCGAGGACCTCTACGGCCTCACCGGCATCGACCCGTGGTACCTCGAGCACGTCGGCAACCTCGTGGCCTGCGAGAAGTGGCTCGCCGAGCGCAAGCTCACCGACATCAACAGCCGCGACATGCGCTCGGTGAAGCAGCTCGGCTTCTCCGACGAGCAGATCGCCCACTTCACCGGCTCCACCGAGCTCGAGGTCCGCGCCTGGCGCAAGGCCAAGGGCGTCGTGCCCGTCATCAAGACGGTGGACACCTGCGGCGGCGAGTTCCCTGCGCGCACGAGCTACCACTACAAGACCTACGAGTGGGGCGCCACCGAGCGTCGCGAGGCCGACCGTCCCCGCGCCATGATCCTCTCGGCCGGCCCCAACCGCATCGGCCAGGGCATCGAGTTCGACTACTGCTGCTGCCACGCCGCCTACGCCCTGCACGACAAGGGCTACGAGACGGTCATGGTCAACTGCAACCCAGAGACCGTCTCCACCGACTACGACACCTCCGACCGCCTCTACTTTGAGCCGCTCACCTTCGAGGACGTCATGGACATCGTGGACGTGGAGCAGCCCGAGGGTGTCATCTGCACCCTCGGCGGCCAGACGCCCATCAACCTGGCCGCGCGCCTCAAGGCCGCGGGCGTGCCCATCATGGGCACCCAGCCCGACGCCCTCGACCTCGCCGAGGACCGCGAGCGCTTCAGCGCCCTGCTCGACGAGCTGGGCATCGCCTACCCGACCTCCGGCGTGGCCGAGACCTACGAGGAGGCCGTTGAGGTGGCCAAGCGCATCGGGTTCCCCTTGCTGGTGCGCCCGAGCTACGTGCTGGGCGGCCGCGGCATGGTCATCGCCTACGACGAGCGCCACCTCAAGAGCTACATGGAGGCCGCCACGCGCGTCTCCAAGGACCACCCCATCTACCTGGACTCCTTCCTGGACTCCGCGGTGGAGCTGGACGTGGACGCCCTGGCCGACGGGCAGGAGTGCTACGTGGGCAGCGTGCTCGAGCAGATCGAGGAGGCCGGCATCCACTCCGGCGACTCGGCCTGCTGCATGCCGCCCTACTCGCTGGCCGACTCCATGGTGGCCCAGATCCGCGAGACCACGCACAAGCTGGCCCTGGCCTGCCACGTGGTGGGCGCGCTCAACGTGCAGTACGCCGTGCACAACGGCCAACTCTACGTCATCGAGCTGAACCCGCGCGCGAGCCGCACCGTGCCCTTCTCGTCCAAGTCCACCGGCGTGCCGCTGGCGCGCATGGCCGCCCTCATCATGGCTGGCGCCAAGATCAGTGAGCTCAACCTGCCGGCCGAGGACCGCAGCTTTGGCTACTTTGCCTGCAAGGAGGCCGTGCTGCCCTTCGACCGCTTCCCCGGCGCCGACATGACGCTCGGCCCCGAGATGAAGTCCACCGGCGAGGTCATGGGCGTGGCGCCCACGTTCCCGGCCGCCTACGCCAAGACCCAGCTGGCCATCAGCTACGGCCTGCCCACCAAGGGCTGCGTCTTCGTCTCCGTGCGCGACCGCGACAAGCGCGCCATCATCGGCGTGGCCCGCGACCTGGTGGGCATGGGCTTCACCCTGGTGGGCACCCTCGGCACCGCCAAGGCGCTGCGCGCGGCCGGCATCGAGTGCAAGACGGTGAGGCGCACGAGCGAGATGCGCCCCAACATCGGCACCATGATCGGCGGCGGCGACATCCAGCTCATCATCAACACGCCCGGCGGCCAGGACACGCGCGACGACTTCTACATGCTGCGTCAGATTTCCGTGCGCCACCACGTCACCAACGTCACGACGCTGCCCGGCGCCCAGGCGATGGTGGAGGCCATCCGCACTGCCCGCGACGGCAAGCTCGACGTCGTGGCCCTGCAGGACCTGTAGGGGAGAGCGGCTCCGGGAGGGCCGTGGCGGGTTGCCCGGCCATGAAGCCACGTGCCCGCCCCAGACAGAGCAGCAAGGCAAGCCGCCCCTTGGCCACGCGCCAGGGGCGGCTTTGCTTGCACGGCGGTTGGCGGTACGGGCGATGCCGCGTCTGCGGCCGTTCGCCGCGCCCCCACTCGCACCCAAACCTTTTCCAAATTGTTTCGAATGGCAAATCCTGCTGCTTATGCGGCCGAAAGGGATATTGTGTTTCTTTACCGCGAGAGATTGAGACCAACGTATTCGCGGCAGACCGGAAATGCAAGGTAAGGAGTTACGCAATGGCAGTTGCGAAGAAGGATCTGGACTGGGGCAACCTCAGCTTTGCCTACCAGCCCACCGATTACAGCTACGAGTGCAAGTACGTCGACGGCGTCTGGGGCAAGGGCGGCCTTACCACCGAGCACACCATCACGCTTTCCGAGTGCGCCGGCATCTTCCACTACTGCCAGGAGGTCTTCGAGGGCCTCAAGGCCTACACCACCAAGGACGGCGACATCGTCTGCTTCCGCCCGGACGCCAACGCCGAGCGCATGTATGACTCCGCCCACCGCCTGGTCATGCCTCCCTTCGACAAGGAGAAGTTCGTCGAGGCCGTGGACGAGGTCGTCAAGGCCAACGCCGCTTGGGTCCCGCCCTTCGGCTCGGGCGCCTCGCTCTACATCCGCCCGTTCATGATCGGCTCCGGCGAGGTCATCGGCGTCGCCCCCGCTCCCTCCTACACCTTCCGCATCCTCGTGACCCCGGTGGGCCCGTACTTCAAGGGCGGCCTCAAGCCCATCAAGATCTGCATCTCCGAGTACGACCGCGCCGCGCCCCACGGCACCGGCAACACCAAGTGCGGCCTCAACTACGCCATGAGCCTCAAGGCCTGCATGAAGGCCCACGCCAACGGCTACGCCGAGAACCTCTACCTCGACCCGGGCACCCGCACCTACGTTGAGGAGACCGGCGGCGCCAACGTGCTGTTCGTCGACAAGAACGGCACCCTGGTGGTCCCCAAGTCCTACACCGACTCCATCCTGCCCTCCATCACGCGCCGCTCGCTCGTCCAGGTTGCCGAGGACCTCGGCATGAAGGTCGACCAGCGCCCCGTGACCTGGGAAGAGGTCAAGAACGGCGAGTTCGTGGAGTGCGGCCTGTGCGGTACCGCCGCCGTCATCTCCCCGGTGGGCGAGATCCACGAGGGCGACTTCGTGGTCGAGTTCCCCGAGGGCCACGACGACATGGGCCCCGTCATGACCAAGCTGCGCGAGACCCTCACCGGCATCCAGTCCGGCGCCCTCGAGGACAAGCACGGCTGGGTCCACAAGATCTGCTAAGGCCTCCGTAAGCCAAGCGCGGGCCCCTTGGTCCCGCCCCACAGCATGAAAGAAAGGCGCTCGCTTCGGCGGGCGCCTTTCTTGTCGCTTTGGTCTGGAGGGCGAAAGCACGGCGCCGCCGTAGGGGGACTTCTTCGAGTACCACGAGTAGGCGAGGGGCTGCGGGCCGTGGTGGGATACGCGTTGCACATGCGCAGCCGTGTGGTTCCCCTACTGCCTCACGTGCTTGAGCAGGACACGGATGATGTCCTTCTCGCGGAGTGGCTTGGTGAGGTGCTCGTCTTAGTTACCCTCCCCCTGGGCAAAGACCCCGCGCACTGACGCGCGAGAAGACCTGCGGCAACGTCGCCATCGCAACGCCGCTGCGGCCGAATCAGCCTTTGAACCAGTTTATTTCAGCGGGGAAGCCCAAAATTGCTCCACGCCCAACCCAGCGGCGAACGGATACCCGGCCGAAATCCATGGCCTCACGCGGACGGCGCATCGTTGCCGCGACGCCAAGCGA
>CAVHKV010000055.1:0-8220 GCA_963636635.1 uncultured Bacteroidales bacterium | reverse complement strand
AACCCTGGACCTTGGGATTAAAAGTCCCCTGCTCTGCCAACTGAGCTAACGGCGCATTTATGACGCGCGGACGGGCTGCCGCCGCGAGCGCGCAGGTTTGATTCTAGCCGATAGCGGCAACCCGCGCAGGGCGTGGCCGCAAGGCCCGCAGTTGCAACCCATGCTCCGCGTGCCTTCGCCGTGTCGGCGCTCGCCCGCAAGCAGGATTCGAAGTTGCAGCCCATGCTCCGCGCGCCCGCCTTCGCAAGACAAAGGCAACGTCTTGCTGCTCGCGGCGAGGGCGGACGGCAAACTCAAACGCGGTGCCCTACTCCCAGCTCCACTGGCCGTGGTCGAAGATGGCGACCTCGGTGCCGTCCTCCTTGATGCCGTAGATGTTGAGGTCATCGGCACCGATCATGAAGTCCACGTGCTGGGCGCTCTCGTTCACGCCGGCCGCAAGCAGGGTCTCCTTGTCCATGTCCACGCCGCCCTCGTAGCAATCGGGGAAGCCCATGCCCAGGGCCAGGTGGCAGCTCGCGTTCTCGTCATAGAGCGTGTTGTAGAAGAGCAGGCCGCTCTGGCGAATGGGCGTGTTCTTGGAGATGAGGGCGCACTCGCCGAGGTGGTGCGAGCCCTCATCGGTCTCGATGATGCTCGCCAGCACGTCACCGCCGCGCTCGGCGCCGTACTCCACCACGCGGCCTTGCTCAAAGCGAATCCAAAAGTTGCTGATGACCGAGCCGTTGTGCACGAGCGGCAGCGCCGAGTACACGATGCCGTCGGCGCGCGAGCGGTCCGGCGAGGTGTAGACCTCCTCGGTGGGGATGTTGGGGAAGAAGACCACGCCGCCCTTGGTGCGGGCCGAGCCGCCCTCCCAGATGTGGGCGGCGGGCAGACCGACGGTGAGATCGGTGCCATTTGCCGAGGTGTAGCGCAGCGCGGTGTAGTGCGCCTCGTTCAGGCGGCGCTTGTTCTTGCCGAGGGTGGCGTCGTGGGTCTCCCAGGCGCTCGTGGGGTCGTCGTCCACCACGCGGGCCGTCTCCAGGATGGCCTCCCAAAGGCGGTAGGTCGCCTCGGCGTCGGAGAGGCCGCCGAAGACCTTGCGGGCCCAGGCCACCACCGGCACGCCGCCGATGCACCAGGCGTTCTCGCCAAAGTCCAGGCCACGGCGGTAGTCGGTGCACTGGCGGTGGGAGGCCACGGCGCGCGCGGCCGGCTTGGCCGGATCCACGTTGAGCAGCGCGTCGGGGTCCTCGCCGTCGAGCCACAGGAAGGCGGCGCCCTCGCGAGCGAGGCTGTTCAGCTGCTCGGCCTTCCAAGCAGGCAGGGTCTCAAAGCGCTCGAGAGGGCAGTTGTCGTACTCGAGGCGGCTGAGCTCGTCGTCACTCCAGTTGATAGTGACGTGGCCGGCGCCGGCCTCGTAGGCCTCGGTCACCACGATGCGCACGAAGGACGCGGCCTCGACAGGGGCGCTCAGCACGAGCTCCTGGCCCGGCTGGATGGCCACGCCGCGGCGGACGAGCAGCTCGGCGTAGAGGTGAAGGCGCGGCTCGAGCTGACGCATGGCGATGGCGCACTCGGCGTCGCTCATGGGAATCTGGCTCATGGAAGTCCTTTCGGCTCACACAAAAAGCCCCGATACCAGCAGGCACCGGGGCTCGTTCTCATGGAGCGGGCAACGGGACTCGAACCCGCGAATGTCAGCTTGGGAAGCTGATGCCTTACCACTTGGCGATGCCCGCATGCCGGATGATTCTAGCACAGCCCGGCCCGCGACAACGCAGGACGGAAATGGACGATGGTTAGGCCCGTAACCATGGCAAAACCTACCGCCGGCGGCCGCTGGGCGACCGTCCGGGGGCGAGCGCAAAGAGCCGCGGGCCGGCTAGCTGCCGTGTTAGGTCCCTGTTAGGCCGAGCACCTATCTGTGTCGGACGCGCTTCCTATTCTCAGTTTCCACGAGAAGAAGGAGGCGTGCCCACATGAACAAGAAGCTTACGAAAGATCAGGGCAAGAGGCGGGCCAAGCGCCGGGAGACCTTGGCAGACCGCCTGCTCGGCGGCCCCAACCCAGGGCCGGGCCATGCCGGCCGGCGCCGCATCGGCTGGATGCTCGCAAGCGCGGGGGCGGCCGATGCGGGAGCCCGCGTTGGCGCGGGGGTGGCCGGCGGCCGCGTGGGAATTGTGGCAGCGCCAACAGGGCTGGCCAGCACGCGTACAACGGGGTCGTTGACTTTTGGAGCTGGCGCAGGCGCGGCTCCCGTCGGCGCAATGACCGCCGGCGCCGTCCCAGTCTTGGCCACCGCAGGCATGGGAGCCCAGCGATGAGGGCCGGGCAGTTCCGCATCCCCGAGCCCCGCAAGAAGCGCGGGGGTGTCGGCGTGGCCGTGGCACTTCTCGTCATCGGCGTCATCGTCGCCGCCGCGCTGCTGCTGGTGCCGGCTGGCCTCGGGGGCGTCGGGGCGCAGATAAGCGCCGCACAGGAAGGTCAGTCGCGCGAGGAGATCCAAAGCGAGCTCGACCAAGAGGTGGCCGAGAACATGATGACCGTGAGCGTGCTACCCACCCTTCGCCTTAACGAGGAGACGCATGAGCTGCGCGCCGGTCTCGAGAACGTCGAGGACAACAAGTTTGCCCAGCGCTTCACCATCACGCAGGGCTCCGAGGTGATCTACGAGTCCGAGCCTCTCATGCCCGGCGAGCGCATCGAGACCGTCACGGCCGCCAAGGCCAAGGAGGGCGTGGCAAAGATCGAGGTGCAGGCCTTGGACGCCGAAAGCCTCGAAGAGCACGGCTCCCCCACCGCCGTTGAGGTGACCATCCAAAAGGCCGAGTCCTAGGCGGGCGCGGGCGGCAAGGAGGATGCAACCGAGCCCAAGAGCCCGGCAGAAGCCAAGTTGCGTCGCTGCAGAGCCGGGCGACCGCCCTCGGCGGCGCCACAAATAGCAGACGGCTCACCACACGCCGGCATCCGCCCGCCACCACAGGCAAAGCAGGCAGCTCGTCCGCCAATCGAAAAGGGAAGCGATCGGCAACCGCTCATCAAAGCGCCACCTACCAATCAACTAAGCCGTTAGGCGCGGGACAACCCGCGAGGAAAGGAGACACCATGTTTCACAGCGACACCAGCCCCGATATGCAGCGCCAGCCCAAAGGCCTGAGCCGCACGCTCGGCAGAATCGCCGCGGGCGGCGCGGCGGCCGCTCTGTTGCTCGGCTGCTCGCCGGCGCCGGCGCTGGCGGCAACCGGCAACACCGGCACCACCAAGGTCACCGTCCTGGCCGATGACAGCAACCTGCGCTTCAGGGTGCCCACGGTGATTCCCTTCGTCGCCGCGAGCGACGGAACCCTCACCGGTCCCAGCTCCGACGCTCTCAAAATCGAGAACCTCTCCGTCTTTGGCCTCAAGGTGACCAACGTGAAGGTGACGCCCGCAAACGGCTGGAGCCACTCCAACGACACCAGTTCCGCCGACGATTCCATCAACTGGATGCTCGGCCCCAGCGGTGCCATCGTGAGCGCCACGGCGGCAAACAATGAGGACGGCCTCGACATCACGAGTCCGCAGTGGAACATGACCTACCAGAACGACTCGGTTGAGACCGACGAGATCAAGCTCGAGAACTCGGGCTCCGTCGGCCGCGTGGTTACCGACATCAGCTCGCCGGTCCATGTGGGTACCGTCACCTTCACACTGGCACCGGGCGCCCACGCCGCATCCCAGGAGGGCTAATGAACCCCGTGAAAGCGTTCGCCCAAACGCGGCGGGCGCAAGCAATCAAGAAGTCCCCAGGCGTGAGCGTCACTCACTTGCGAGCCGCGCGCACTCATTCCTTTGCCGAAGACGACTGTACAAGCAGGCTTAACCGAACACGGAAGGACCAGACAATCCAGAAATTCCCAGGTGTGAGCTGCGCACTCGCGCAGAGCACGTGTGCTCAGGCCCCTGCCAAAGGTGGCCGCACGAGCAAGCCCATTCGCAAACGCTGGGCACATCTCGTCCAAAGGGTCTCGCTTGCGCTTGGCGTCCTCATGTTCTCGCTGCCCACCTGCGCGTTTGCCGAGGGAGGCAGCACCGACGTCACCGTCCGGGGAGACCTGGCGCAGGCGGCACCGGCTGCCTCGAGAAGCGCAGGCACCCTTGCTCAGACGGGCGTCTCCGCCGGCGCATGGCGCCTCGTTGCCGCAGGTACCGTGCTTGCCCTTGCGGCCGCCGCGGCGCTGCTCGTACTAAGGAGGGGAAGGCATGGACACTAGCAAGCGTGTCTTTCATGCGGGCGTTGCCCTGGCGTGCGCGGCGGCCGTGTGCCTCTGCGCGCCGGTGGCCGCCCGTGCAGACGACATCGACTTCTTTGACGAGGACGTCGTCGTGACCCACCCGCAGCAACAGCAGCAAACCAACCGCTCAAAGGCCAGGTCGCTCATGGCAAACGCCGCCCGTTCGTCGCAGACCGGTACCTGGGTGGAGGTGAAGCGCAGCGAGGGCAAGACGGCCATCCAGACCTGCGCCTACTACATCTATCCCAACGCCAACCCGGACGGGTCGGTGAAGGTGGACATCAAGACCGACCTCTACTGCAAGTCGGGCAGCGCCTGGTTCACCACCACCAAGACCATCTATGACAACGGCAACCAGTGCGCCTACATCGGGGAGGATTGGAAGTCGCTCGCGAGCCCGGGGCAGACCATCACGCAAAAGGCCAGCTTCTCGGTGAGGGGCGGCGGCTCGCACCACATCACGTCCATCGAGACCGTCTTCAGGGACTCCGCCGGCACCTACGCCGGCTGGGACTTCTACATCGACATTCCCTACGTCATCTCCTCGACGGCGGGCACGGGCGGCACCATCTCACCGAGCGGCCATAGTCTCATCTCGGCCGGCAGCTCCAAGGAGTACACCATCAAGCCCTCCTCCGGATACCGAATCAAGGACGTCACCGTTGACGGTAAGAGCGTCGGCACGCCGGATAGCTACAAGTTCACCAACGTCGTGGGAGACCACACCATCAACGCCAGCTTCCAAAAGACCTGGAACGTCACCTTCAAGGACGGCGTCACCGGCGAGACGCTTGGCACGCAGACGGTCGATGACGGCACGCCCGCCAAGGACGTCACGCCGCCCGACCACGAGGGTTGGAGCTTTGTGGGCTGGGACAAGGACACCTCAAAGGTCGGCTCGGACCTCACCGTCACGGCCACCTACGAGCCCATCATCTCCGTGAGGGTCCCGGCGGTGCTCCCCAGCCGCATCCTCGCCGACGGCACCGTGGTCGTGCCGAGCGACTACGCCATCGAAAACCTCTCGGTCGTGAAGGTCCGCACGAACAAGATCGAGGTCACGGGCATGCCGGCTGACGCCAAGCTCAGCATCTCCAGGGACGGCACCCAGATTCACACCTGGGAGGGCGCCGACACCACCACCAAGGCGCTGCAGCTCGACGCCAAGGCAAGCCAGCAGCTTGCGGTAAGCGTGAGTCCGGTCACCGGCACCGGCGAGTGGCGCGAGCGCGCCCAGCAGGCAGCCCTGGCCACGACCGACCTCTGCTCCATCTCCTACACCTTCGAGTGGGCAAAGTGAGAAAGCGGCACTTGGCAGGACCCTCTCCCGGCTGGGCCTCCTCAAAAAGAAGTCCAGCCGGCGCGGCCTGCGCTGCCAAAACGTTGTCTGGAAAGGCACCTTCTATAGAGATTCCTTCCGGATGGTCCCCTTACAACAAGGCCCGTTCCAGCGACCTTCTTTCTGCTGGAACGGGTCCGAACGAAGTTTCCGCCGGGCCAGCCCTGGGAAGGATCCCCTGTGGCAATCGCCTTTGTACCAAGTCCACCCGCGAGAAGGGGCCTTGCGGAAAACACCGTTCCAACAAAGGCATTCCGTGCGTTGCTTTGGCTTTGTTCGCGTCAGCCCTGCTAGCGATGGCTGGTCTGCTCCTGTACCGTGGCGGCTCAAAAATCCTGGACGGCTTTGGCAGCGAGGCAAGTTATGCCGCACTCGCAAGGCAGATGGAGGCGGAAGCAAGCGATGCCCCCGGCAGGGCCGAAAGCCCCTCTTCGACCCTGCCGGCCGGCGCGGCCGCCTGGCTCAGCGTGGGCGGCACGAGCATCGACTACCCCGTGGCACAGGCATCCGAGGGAGAGCCGTCCTTCTACCTCACCCATGACCTCTGGGGCGAGGCCTCGGACAGCGGATGCCCCTACCTAGATTGGAGGTGCGGTCCAAACGACGCGAGAGCACTCGTCTACGCTCACAGGATGGGCACGACGGGCCGTCAGTTCTCCCCCATCGCAAACACGTGGCAGCAGCAGGAGTTTGACGGCGTCGGCGAACTCATCTGGACCACCACCGAGGGCAGCACGAACCTGCAACCCCTCTGTGCCCTCAAGGTGGACAAGGGCTACCAGCGCATCCAGGACTTCGACGCCCAAGGAACCAGCGAGCTACGCAGCTGGCTTCGGGGACTGGTCGGCGAATCAAATGCACGGGCCCAAGACGCAGAACAGCTCATCAATGGTGCAAAAAGAGCGATCACGCTGGTCACCTGCTCTTCTTTGCAAGATGGCCAGCGTGATCGGACGTTGCTGGTATTCGTTTGCTAGGGCCTGGGCCTAGGAGCGGCGGATGGTCTCCATGACGAGGGCGCAGACGTCCTCGACCTGCTCGGGGTCAACGTTCTCGGGCACGTCGTTGGCGGTGTGGGCAAAGGCCGGGAGCTCGCCGGCACCCATGCCCATGAGGGTCACGCCGCGCAGGTGCTTGCGCATGAGCGGCGTGGCCTCGGTGTCGGCCCAGGGACGGTCGAGCTTGCCGATGGTCACGTGCAGGTCATTCGAGACCTTGTCGAGAAGGCCGATGATCCTGCGGTCCGCACGGCGAGGCGTGCCAAAGCCCTCGGTCGTGAGCATCGTGAGGTCGCCCGCGCCGACGCACTCGAGGTTGATGACGAAGGCACCGCGCAGCTTCTTGCGGTTCTGCTCCACAAAGCTCTTGATGCCGGCGTGGTCGAAGGCAGAGGCGCCGGTGGCCACGAACCAGATGTCGTGGGCGCGCAGGTCGTCGTCGGCCATGGCGAGGATGGCGTCGCGCAGGCTGTGGTCGACCTTGGCCGAGGAGATAACGCCGATGGAAGAATCGTCGCCGTCGGAAGCGGCGGCCTCGGCGGCACCGGCAACCGGAGCATTGGGGTCGTAGGCGTCCGGCGCGTAGGTGCCGGCCTGCTGCTCGCTGCCCTCGGCCTGGGCCGCGACGTCGTTGGCATCCACGGCGCTAGTCTCGGCACCCTCGGAAGGTTGCAAAAAATCCCAAAGACCAGAGGAAGATGCGTTCATGTCGCTGGTCACGCCGGCCTCGGAAGGCTCGCCGCCGGCGGGCTTATCCTCGGCGGCATCGCCGGAAGCACCATCGGTGCCGAGGGCCATGTTGGCGACCTTGTCCTTGAGGCCGCGGAGGTTCACGTTGAGGGCAGCGCCGCCCTTCCAACCGCCGCCGTGGTGGTTCATGTCGTCGTTGAAGTTGTCCCACGAGCCCATGGCCTCGCCGGACTCCTTGGCGTTGAAGTTCTCGTCCACGCCGAGCCAGTCGGACAAGGACTCCTCCTGCTGGCGCTTCTTGCCAAACAGCCCGCCAAGGCCGTGCTTCTTGGCGCCCTGGGAGGCAGGGGCCTCGCGCACCTGGATGTCATCGGAGGCGTAGGCGGCCTGGTTGGCGGCCACGTGGTGGTTTGCGGAGTTCTCGATGCGAACCGGGGCGGGGGCAACCACCTGGGCGCTGGCATTGGCGAGGTTCTGGGTCATCTGCGAGCGCTGGGGAGCCGGGTCCGGGGCGAGCGGGTCAACGTCGGCCTGGAGCGGGTCGGGCAGGTCGAAGAGGACGGCGCGGCGGGCGACATTACCGGCGGCCGGGTGCTGCTTGGGGGCATAGGAGCTGCGGCCCCACTCGGGGTCTTCGACGGCGCTCGGGCGCGGGCGCTCGGGGCGGGTTGCCTGGGCGGCCTCCTCGTCACTCTCCTCGGCCATCGTGGTGATGCCGGAATGGTCGTTCTCAACGAGCGGGCCCTCGTCGGTACGTTCGCCATCCTCGAGCTGGGTGAGAGTGGCCGGATCAGCTCCGAGGGAGGCGTCGATACGAGGCTTTGCGGACACGGGCGCCATGGGCGCGGTCGCGCCAGGGTCGACCTCGGGCTCGGGCTCGGCAACGGGCTCCATGGCAGCGGTAGCGCCGGGATCTTCCTCGGGAGCATCGCTG
>CAVHKV010000054.1:0-9849 GCA_963636635.1 uncultured Bacteroidales bacterium | reverse complement strand
CTTCTTCTCCTCGCCCCGCACGTCAAAGACCACCTCGCCCTTGTGCATCATGATGAGGCGGTTGCCCAGGCGGATGGCGTCGTTCATGTTGTGCGTGATCATGAGGGTGGTGAGCTTGCGCTCGGCCACGATCTGGTCGGTGAGCTCGAGCACCTTGGCGGCCGTCTTGGGGTCGAGCGCCGCGGTGTGCTCGTCAAGAAGCAGCAGCTTGGGGTTGGTGAGCGTGGCCATGAGCAGGGTCAGCGCCTGGCGCTGGCCGCCGGAGAGCAGGCCCACCTTGTCGAGCATGCGCGTCTCGAGGCCCAGGCCCAGCGTCTTGAGAAGCTCGGGGTACTCCTGCTTCTCGGCGGCCGTGATGCCCCAGGCCAGGCCGCGCCTCTCGCCGCGGCGCTTGGCCAGCGCGAGGTTCTCGCCAATCTGCATGTCGGCGGCGGTGCCGCGCATGGGGTCCTGGAACACGCGGCCCAGGTACTTGGCACGGGCGGGCTCGGAGAGCATCGAGACGTCGTTGCCGTCGAGCTCGATGGTGCCGGCGTCGAGCGGGTAGACGCCCGCGATCATGTTGAGCAGCGTGGACTTGCCGGCGCCGTTGCCGCCGATGACGGTGACGAAGTCACCCTCGGCAAGCTCGAGGTTAAGGCCTCGGAGCACGGGCTTCTCGTTCACGCTTCCCTTGTTGAAGGTCTTCTTCACACCGGTGAGCTTGAGCATGGTTGCCATTACTGCTCGCCTCCCTTCGAGTACGAGCGGCGCCTGTTGGCGTTCTCCAGAACCACGGGGACGCACAGAGCCAGAGCCACGATGATGGCGGAGAGCAGCTTCATGTCGTTGGCGTCCATGCCAAGCTGCAGCACGATGGCGCGGATGAGGAAGTACACGATGGAGCCCACCACGGCCGAGACCAGGCGCGAGCCAAACTTGGTGAGCTTGCCGGGGGTGAGGCGGCCCAGCACCTCGCCGATGACGATGGCCGCCAGCGCGATGACGATGGCGCCGGTGCCCATGCCGATGTCGGCGTACTTCTGTTGCTCGCAGATGAGGCCGCCGGAGAGGCCCACGAGCGCGTTGGAGAGCGTGAGGGCGATCATCTTGGCGGTGTTGGTGTTGACGCCGAGGGCGCGGATCATGTCCTCGTTGTTGCCCGTGGCGCGCAGGGCGCTGCCGATCTCGGTGCCAAAGAACCAGTACAGCAGGCCCACGACCACAACCGCCACCACGGCGCCCACGATGATGGCCACCACGTTGGAGGTGAGGCCGGTGGCGTCGCCGATGATGGAGAAGACCGTCTTGCTGGTGAGCAGCGGCGTGTTGGACTTGCCCATGATGCGCAGGTTGATGGACCACAGGCTGATCTGCGTCAGGATTCCGGCGAGAATCGAGGGAATCTTGAACACGGTGGTGAGAAAGCCCGTGACCGCGCCGCAGACGGCGCCGGCGAGCATGGCACCCACGATGGCGAGCGCCGGGTCAACGCCGGCCACCACGAGCACCGCGCAGACCGCGCCGCCCGTGGCGAAGCTGCCGTCAACCGTCATGTCGGCGATGTCGAGCAGCTTGAAGGTGATGAACACGCCGAGCACCATGATGCCCCAGAGAATGCCCTGGGAAACGGCGCCGAGCATAGCTGTCAGCATGTCGTTCCTCTCTATCCAAACGCGCCCCGGCGGCTGCTCCGTCGGGGCGCGCAAATCAAACGCCTACCAGTGTAGCGTCACGGGCGATGGTCTCGCTCGCGGGCGCTGGGGCGAGGTCCTCGCAGCTTAGGCGTCAAGCACGGAGAGGTCGATGCCGAGGGCCTCGGCCATCTCCTCGTTCTTGACGGTCGTGAGCTGGGAAGAGGTCTCGGTCTCAATGGCCATGGTGGCGGGGTCGGCGCCCTCGGTGAGGATCTTCACGGCCATCTCGCCGGCCATCTTGCCAAGCTCGGTGTAGTCGATGGAGAGGGTGCAGATGCCCATGCCCATGCACATGTTCTCCTCGCCGGTGATGAAGGGCAGCTTGCCCTCCTTGCAAATCTGGCCAACCTGTGCGGCGGCAGCGGCGATGGTGTTGTCGGTGGGGGTGTAGCCGGCGTCGACCTTGCCCACCATGGACTCCACGACGCTCTGGACCTCGTTGGAGCTGGAGACCGTGAAGCGCTCGTAGGTGAGGCCGGCCTTGTCGCAGGCGGCCTCGGCCATCTCGACCTGCAGCTGGGAGTTGGACTCGGCGGTGCAGTAGAGCATGCCGACGTGCTTGGCGTTGGGCAGGACCTTCTGGAGCATGGCGATCTGCTCGTCAACCGGGTTCATGTCGGAGGTGCCGGTGAGGTTGCCGCCGGGGGCGTCGTTGTCGGCGACGAGGCCGGAGGCCGCGTAGTCGGTGATGGCGGAGCCCACGATGGGGATCTCGGTGGTGGCGGCGGCCACGGCCTGGGCGGCCGGGGTGGCGATGACGTAAATCAGGTCGTCGGCGTCGCCCACGAGCTTGGAGGCGATGGTGGAGCAGGCGCTCTGGTCGTTGTTGGCGTTCTGCTGGTCAATCTCGTACTTGATGCCCGAGGCGTCGAGCGCCTGGACAAAGCCGTCGTTGGCGGCGTCGAGGGCGGCGTGCTGCGTGAGCTGCAGAACGCCGATCTTGTAGGTCTTGTCCTCGCTGGAGCTGGAGCTGGAGTCGGACGAGGAGCTGCCCGAGTTGCCGCAGGCGGCAAGGCCGAGCATGGCGACGCCGGCGCCGGCGGCGACGAAGTTGCGCCTGGAGATGTTCTTCATGGTTCCCCCTTTTACATGGCGGGCCGGGCGGCGGGCGCACGTTCGCAAGGTTGGGCGAGGGGCGAGCCGCATGCCAAGTCCCGCAAGACTGCAATTGAGCTGAATTCTATCCATGACGAGCCTATATGGCATCCTAGCGGCGCTTTTGCACCCGCCAGCGATACCAACTTGTAACGTTTGGCAGGGTTGCAGCATGGCTGCGACGTTTGCTTTGGCCCGTTTTTCGGCCTCTCTGTTAGACCATCGTTGACATGGTGCCCGCCCGCTCCGGCGCCTTGCCTAGCGTGCCAACGGCTCATCCGTTTTCATCATTCCGACCCACCGGGGCCAAACCGCCGAGTGGGCAAGCAATAAATGTCAGCCGTGGTCTGACAGAGAGTTTTCGGCTTGAGCTTGCGTACAAGTGCATCGAGAGCACGGGGCCAGTCCCTCGCCATCCATGCGAATGAACCCGCCGCCAGCGGAGTTATCCGGCAAGCGGCCACCTAACCCCTACGCCAGCCTGTCATGGTTGACCGGGCGGTAGAAGAGCTCGCGCAGCTCTTGCGGGTCTCGGGTCTGGCCGAGGGCCCACATGGTCTTGGCCACGAGCGCCTCGCAGGTCATGTCGTCGCCCTTGAGGATGCCGGGGTTCTCCGCGTAGGCGCGCCCCACCTCATATACGCCGAGGTCAAGGCCCTCTTCGGGGACCTGCGTGGTCACCACGAGGGTGCGGCCGCTCTCAACCCAGCCAAAGATGGCGTCGTGCAGCATGTCAGGGATGCCGCCGATGCCAAAGGTCTCGAGGATGATGGCGTCGTAGTCTGCGCGCAGCAGCTCAAAGACGCTCGGGTTCACCTCGGGCGTGAGCTTGAGCACAAAGACGCGCTCGTTGAGCTCGCGGTATATGAGCGGCATGGCCTCGCGCGCCTGTGCGCCGCCTGCGGGCGCCCCGTTGCGCACGACCTTGTCATTGCGAATAAGCGCCAGCTCAGGGTAGTTGACGCTCGCAAAGGCGTTGAAGCTCATCGTGCGCTGCTTGCGCGCGCGGGTGCCGGCGATGGCCGCGCCTCCAAACACCACGCAGACGTCGGTGCTGGCGGGGTCGGCTGCGTACAGGACGCTCTGGTAGAGGTTGAGGCGCGCGTCGGTGAAGGGGTTGCCCATGGGCTGCTGCGAGCCGGTGAGCACGATGGGCTTGGGGCTGTCCTGGATGAGGTAGGAGAGGGCCGCGGCCGTGTAGGCCATGGTGTCGGTGCCGTGCAGCACAACAAAGCCGTCGTAGCTGGCGTAGTTCTTGGCGAGGACATCGGCGATGGCCAACCAGTCACTGGGCCGCATGTTGGTGCTGTCGATGTTCATGGCCTGCACCACGTCCACGTTTGCAAGCGCGTCAATCTGCGGGACGAAGGCGGTGAGCTGCTCGCCGGTGAGCTGCGGCGCAAGGCCGTCTCCCTGCTCGGCCGAGGCGATGGTGCCACCAGTCGCCACAATGAGGATGCGTGGCTTGCTGGCCGCGCGCGTCGCGTCACACCCCAGCCCCACGGCCTGCGTTGGCTGCGTGCCCAGAGTCGGATCCACGGCCCGCGTTGACCGTTCGCCTTGTGTCGGCCGTGCGCCCAGCTCTGCTGCCGTGCCTGGCGTCGCCTCCGCGCTCAGCTCTGTTTCAATGCCTTGCCCCTGCGTCATCAAAACCCCTCTCGTTTGCTCCGCAGCCCATCTTAGCGAAGGCGCCGCCCTGTTGCCTTGGCCTGCACGAAGGCGTTAAGCGCCGTTAAAACAGCGCCCATCACGGGGAGCGGTGTCGCGCTTGGGACGAGGCTCTGTCCGGCTGAAATCGGGAGTGCTCTCGTGGGCAATGGTTCGGACGCGCGTGGCATCAACCGAATTCCTTGCACGGTGCGTGGTTCAAGGCGCAAGCCCTCCCTGCACACCCTATCTCTCTCGCAAACAAACACGCCCACCCTTTCGCGCAAGAAGAAGGGGTCGCCCGTTTCCAGGCGACCCCTCGGTTGGTGCTATGTTGCCTTGCTTACTCCCAGCCGGCGACCTTCTGGGCGGTGGGCTGCTGGCGCACCGTGAGCGGCGCGGAGTTGGCGGCGCAGGTGACGTCGTAGGTCACCGTGAGCGTCTCGCCACCGTCGATGCGCGGCTCGGCCTCCATCACCTGGAAGCCGTTGTAGCTCATCTCACGGAAGTCCATGAGCGAGGTGTCGGCACCGGAGGAGCTGACGTTGGAGATGCTGCCGCCGGCCGGGGCGAACAGGTACACCCACATGACCATGTCGGTCTCGTCGCGACGCAGCGGGTTGTAGCCGGTCACGTAGCTCACGTTCTGGGCGGCGAGCTCGGCGGTGAGGTTGTTCGTGAAGGTCGAGGTCACGTGGTAGGTGATCGTGCCGTCGGAGTTCTGCGTGCCCTCGGAGACCTCGGTGTTGCCGGAGAAGAACCAGCTCTTCTTGGACCAGGTGTCGTCGGCGGCAAAGACGCCAAGCACCGGGTTGGAGGAGTCGGTCTTGAGCTCGCCGGCGGCGCCGGCCTCCTTGGCGGCGTCCTCCTCGGCGTCGTTGGCCATCCAGACCATGAAGTGCTGCTCCTTGACGGCGTCCTCCACGGTGGTGATGAGGTCGGTGATGGCGACGTTCTTGAGGTTGCCGGTCACCTTGTCAAAGGCGGCACTGGCCACGTCGGCAAAGAAGCCGTCGGTCTCGTCGGTGGGCAGGGAGTTGTAGGCGTCGTTGAGGATGACGCGTGCGGCGTTGTCGCCGTCGATGTTGAAGCCCTTCACCTCGATGCCGCCGGTGAGCTTGAGCAGCGCCTGAACAAACACCGGGTCAACGGCGATGACGCCATCGACGTGCGTGCCGGTCTTGCTCTCCCAAATCTCGGAGAACAGGGAGCCCACGCGGGAGAAGTCGGGGATGAAGTTGGTGTCGTTGGTGATCTGGCCAACGCGGTCGCCGAACAGGGCGGTCTCCTCGGCGGTGACGCCGTAGGCGCTCGCGCCCTCCAGGCCGTTGATGGTGCCCGTGCTGATGAAGTCACCGAGCTCGATGTGGCCGTTGGTGATGGTGAGCGTGCCGATGGAGCCGGGCAGGCCGCCGGTGGGGCGCAGCTCGGCGTTGTTCTGGGCGGCGAGCAGGTAGGTGCGCGTGGAGCCGTCGGAGCCGAGCATCTGCGGCAGCAGCGAGCCGTAGGAGTCGAGCTGGTTGAGCATGTCGGACAGGGAGCTCAGCGGCTCCTTCACGCTGTCGATGGCGTCCTTGAGCTGGCTCATGTGGGGCGTGGGCAGGTCGTTGATGGCGGCCGAGCTCTGGCTCACCACCGGAGAGATCTGCGAGAGCGCCGCGAGCACGCTCTGGAGCCTGTCGAGGTTGACCGTCTGGTCCCTGCCGAGGCTCGAGAGGCTCACGCCGTCGAGGGCGTTCACGGCCGGGATCATGGCGTTCTGGCAGAGGTTGTCGGCCTGCGCAACGAGGCCGCTGGCGGCGCGGATGTCATCGCCGAGCACCGGGATGACGGAGGCGACGCCCCAGAACGGGCTGCTCGTGGTGGCGCGCATGCTGCTCACCTGCGTGGCGATGCTCTGGGAGGAGGTCTTCACGGCCTCGCTGTCGCCGCTCATGATGCCCTTGGTGAGCGTGGTGGCCTGCGACATGAGGGAGCTCTTCTGGCCCACGAGGGCTTGGGCGTCGCGATAGACCATGAAGCCGCTCACGGCGATGACGAGCACGAGCGCGGCGACGACGCCGCCCACGATCTTGAAGACGTTGCTCTTGGAGCCGCCGTTGCCGCCAGTCCTGGGAGCACGGCGACGGCGCTGCTTGGCCTGCTCGGGCTCGGCGGCGTTCATCACGGGCGCGTTCATGACCTGGGTGCCCATGTTGGGAGCGGCGGTGGCGCCGCGGGAGATGTTGGGTACGCCGGCGGGCGAGAAGAGCGCGTCCTGCTCGGCCTTGTAGGAAGACTGCTGGGCAGAAGCCTGCTTGGCGGCCTCGGCACCCTGGCGGGCGCGGGCAGCCTCCTCCTCGGCCTGCTTGCGCGCGGCCTCGGCCTCTGCGCGCGCGGCCTCCGCCTCGGCGCGGGCCTTGCGGGCCTCTTCCTCAAGGCGGGAGCGGTCGGCCTCGGCCTGGGCCTTCTGGCGGGCGTTCTCGGCCTCGAGGCGCGCGGCCTCGGCCTGGGCCTCCAGGCGGGCGAGCTCGTCGGCCTCGGCCTGCTTGCGCTCGGCCTCCTGGCGGGCACGCTCGGCCTTCTCGGCCTGGCGCTTGGCCTCGGCCTCGGCCTGCTGGCGGGCCTCTTCCTCCTCGGCCTGCTGACGGGCGAGCTCGGCGGCCTCCTCGGCCTGCTTGCGGGCGAGCTCCTCGGCCTCGCGGGCCTCACGGGCCTCGCGACGCTTGCGCTCCTCTTCCTCGCGGGCCTGGCGCTCGGCCTCGGCCTCGGCGGCGATGCGGGCCTGCTCGGCGGCCTCAGCTTCCTGGCGCTCGGCCTCGGCCTTGGCCTTGGCCTCCTGGCGTGCGCGCTCCTCGGCCTCGGCCTGCTGGCGTGCAGCCTCTGCCTCGGCGGCCTGGCGGGCGAGGTTGGCTTCCTCGGCCTGCTGGCGTGCGCGCTCGGCCTCGGCCTCGGCCTGCTGACGGGCCAGCTGCTCGGCCTCGGCGGCCTGGCGCGCGGCCTCGCTGGCCTGGCGCGCGGCCTCTGCCTCCTGGCGGACGGCCTCGGCGGCCTGGCGGGCAGCCTCGGTCTCGCCCTGGGCGCGCTCGCGCTCGGCGGCCTCGTGCTTGGAGCGCTCCTCGGCCTCGGCAACCTGGCGGGCGGCCTCGGCCTCGGCGGCCTGGCGGGCCTCCTGGGCCTCTGCTATCTGGCGGGCGGCCTCGGCCTCGGCGGCCTGGCGGGCCTCCTCGGCGGCCTTGGCCTGCTGGATGGCTTCCTCAACCTGCTTGCGGGCGGCCTCGGCGGCCTCCTCGGCCTGCTTGCGGGCGGTCTCGGCCTCGAGGGCCTGCTGGCGCGCGGCCTCTGCCTCCTGGCGGACGGCCTCGGCGGCCTCGGCCTCGCGGCGGGCGCGCTCCTGGGCCTCGGCCTCGGCCTGCTGGCGGGCGCGCTCGACGGCCTCCTCGGCCTTGCGGGCACGCTCCTCGGCCTCAGCGATCAGGCGAGCCTGCTCGGCGGCCTCGGCCTCCTTGCGGGCGCGCTCTTCTTCTTCCTTGCGGGCGCGCTCCTCTTCCTCGGCCTTGCGGCGCTCCTCGGCCTCGCGGCGGGCGCGCTCCTCTTCCTCGGCCTGCTTGCGGGCGGCCTCCGCCTCCTGGCGGGCGCGCTCGGCCTCGGCCTCTGCCTGCAGGCGGGCGGCCTCCGCCTCCTTGCGGGCGGCCTCAGCCTCCGCCTGACGGCGGGCACGCTCCTCGGCCTCCTTGCGGGCCTGCTCCTCGGCCTCCTTGCGAGCCTTCTCGGCAGCCTCGGCCTTCAGGCGGGCCTTCTCGGCAGCCTCGGCCTGCTTGCGGGCGAGCTCTGCCGCGGCGGCCTGCCTGCGGGCGCGCTCCTCGGCCTCGGCCTGAAGCCTCGCGCGCTCGCGGGCCTCGGCCTCAAGCCAGGCGCGCTGGGCGGCCTCGGCCTGCTGACGGGCTCGCTCGATGGCCTCAGCCTGCTGCTGGGCGTACTGGGCCGCCTGGGCCTGCGTAGCGCCGGGCATCCAGGCGTCGGAACCTGATGAGTCAAACAGCGGATCGAAGTCCGATTCCTCGGGCTGCTGATCGTCCGTCTTCTTGAAATGTCCTCCAGCCATTTGGCCTCCTGTGGCCTGCACAGCAGACCTATGGTCCCCCGCGCAACTTACATATGTTTTCCAATAATAACGTTTGAGCCGATGAAGTAGGGATAATCCCCGATTCATTACATATATGTAGCAACCATGTGGTTCTTCATATATGTACCGCGCGGCTAACAAGGCCAAGTCCCTTGTAAGCTGCTAACATACAAAAGGTTTGAACACATCGGTACCAATAACGAACCCTGCAAGGAGCACTACCCGATGACCCTCCTCGAACTATTCAACCTGCTCAAGAAGCGCATGAAGCTCGTCGTGACGCTGCCGATCGTCTTCGCGCTTGCCGTGGGCGCCTTCAGCTTCGTCGTGCTCTCCGACACCTACACCTCCACGGTTTCCATGTACGTGTTGGTGAACCAGGGCGAGTCCTCCACAACTTCGCTGCAAAGCGACCTGTCCGCCTCCCAGATGGTCACCAACGACGTGGCCACCCTGCTCGAGAGCGACCGCGTGGTCAACGGCACCGCCTCTGACCTCGGCCTCAAGAACCTCAACGCCTTCAAGATCTCCATCGAGAACACCACCACCTCGCGCGTCATCACGCTCTCGGTCACGGGCACCAACCCGCAGACCACGGCCGACGTCGCCAGCAAGATGGCCTCCAAGGTCTCCGACGTGGCCCGTGAGGTCATGAACGTCGAGTCGGTCAACGTGGTCGACTCCGCGCAGGTGCCCGAGTACCCCTCCGGCCCCAACCGCGTCCTCTACATCGCCGTCGGCTTCTTGGGCGGCCTGTTCATCGCCGTGGCCCTCGTGGTCATCGACGACATGCTCAACGTCAAGATTCGCGGCCAGGAAGACCTCGAGGAGCTCCTCGGCATCCCTGTCATCGGCCGTATCCCTGCAGTTAAGGAGGGCTAAGCCATGGCAAAGAAGAACGCTGAGGTCGACGCTACCGTCTACCTGCAAAACTCCGCCAAGACCCTGGCAACCAACATCCGCTTCGCCTCCGTGGACAAGCCCATCAGCACGCTGGTGGTCACCTCGTCCATCCCCAACGAGGGCAAGTCCACCATCGCCATCTCGCTGTCCGAGGCCCTGGCCTCCGGCGGCAAGAGCGTGCTGCTCATCGAGTCCGACATGCGTCGCCGCTCGCTGGCCAACATGCTCAACATCCACGTGCGCAACGGCATTTACAGCGTGCTTTCCGGCCAGGTGCCGCTCAACCAGGCCGTGGTGCAGACCACTATGCGCGGCGTTTACTTCCTCGATTCCGAGCCGCATATCCCCAACCCGGTCGACATCCTGTCCTCCAAGCGCTACCAGAACTTCATGAACTCCCTGCGCGATTCCTACGACTACGTG
>CAVHKV010000053.1:0-15912 GCA_963636635.1 uncultured Bacteroidales bacterium | reverse complement strand
GCGACACCATCGTGGTCCACAAGGCCGGCGACGTCATCCCCGAGGTGGTGGGCCCGGTGCTCGAGCTGCGCCCGGCCGACGCCGCCGAGTTCCACATGCCCACGCACTGCCCGAGCTGCGGCAGCCCGGTCCTTCGCGAGGAGGGCGAGGTGGCCTACCGTTGCGTCTCCATCGACTGCCCGGCCCAGGCCCACGAGCGCCTCTGCCACTGGGTGAGCCGCAAGGCCATGGACATCGACGGCCTGGGCGACGAGCTCATCGGCAAGCTCGTGGCGGCCGGCCTCGTCTCCGACGTGGCCGACTTCTACGACTCCCTCACGGAGCCGGCGCTGGCGGGCTGCCCCACGGGCCGCGTGAGCGTGGCCGGCGAGGACATCCTGGTGGGCAAGGTCATCGCCGCCAAGGTGATGGACCAGATCGCCGCCAGCCGCGGGCGCGGGCTTGCGCGCGTGCTGTTTGGCCTGGGCATTCGCCACGTGGGCGAGCAGGTTGCCCGCTCGCT
This sequence comes from uncultured Bacteroidales bacterium, assembly GCA_963636635.1. Lineage (GTDB taxonomy): Bacteria > Actinomycetota > Coriobacteriia > Coriobacteriales > Atopobiaceae > Parolsenella. The sequence continues at coordinate 15,410 of CAVHKV010000053.1, read as the reverse complement.
TGCCAAGCAGTTCGGCTCGCTTGCCAACCTCATGGCCGCAGACGAGGAGCAGATTGCCTCGGTGGAGGGCGTTGGCCCCAAGATCGCCCACAGCGTGCGCGAGTTCTTGAGCGTGGAGGAGAACCTCGCGGTGCTCGACCGCCTGCAGAAGGCCGGCGTGGTCCTCGAGGAGGAGCAGGCCGCCGAGGTGGCGCCGCAGACGCTCGCGGGCCTCACCTTCGTGCTCACCGGCACGCTTGAGCGCCACAAGCGCGACGACGCCAAGGCCGCGCTGCAGGCCTTTGGCGCCAAGGTGAGCGGCTCGGTCTCCAAGAAGACGAGCTACGTCATCGCCGGCGAGGCGGCCGGCTCCAAGCTCACCAAGGCACAGCAGCTTGGCGTGCCCGTGCTTGACGAGGACGCGCTCGAGGCCATCCTCGCCACCGGCGAGGTGCCGCAGGAGTAGGGCTTGCCCTACAGCTGCTCGCCGTTGGAGGCGATGACCTTCTGCATCCAGGCGAAGCTGTCCTTCTTGATGCGCGCACCGGTGCCCTCGCCGTAGTCGTCCAGGTCGACGTAGATGAAGCCGTAGCGCTTGGTCATCTCGCACGAGGAGCAGCTCACGATGTCAAGCGGCGCCCAGGCGTAGAAGCCGCGCAGGTCAACGCCGTCGCGGATGGCCTCGCGCATCTGCTCGATGTGCGCGCGGAAGAACTCCTCGCGGTAAGGGTCGTGCACCTGGCCGTCCTCGAGCTTGTCGTAGAAGCCCATGCCGCATTCGGTGATGTACATGGGCTTTTGCCAGCGATCCCAGTACTCGTTGAGCACCACGCGCAGGTTGAGCGGGTCGACGCTCCAGCCCCAGGCGTTGGCCTTGAGCTCGGGGTTGATCATGCCGATGCCGTCAGCCGCGTAGTTGGCCGCGTCAATCATGCGCGTGTAGTAGTAGGAGAAGGTGAAGAAGTCGGCGGTGCCGGCGGCCAGCGCCCGCTCGTCGTCCGGGCCAAAGGCAATCTCGATGCCGTGGTCGGCAAAGTAGCGCTTGGCGTAGCCGGGGTAGGAGCCGCGCAGCAGCACGTCGCCAAAGAAGTAGTGCATCTGGTTGTAGCGCATGGCCGCGAGCGTGTCCTCGGGCGCGGGGGAGGCGGCGGCGCAGTGGTCGGCGTAGACCATCATGCCGACGCGCATCTCGGGGTGCACCTCGTGGGCGTACTCGGTTGCCAGGGCGCAGGCGACCATCTCGTTGTGGACTCCCTGCCACTTGGCCTGGGCAAGGTTCTCCACCTTGTCGGCCGCGATGCCCAGGTGGTTGAACGACTCGAAGGCGATGAGGTTGATCTGGTTCACGAGGATCCAGTGCCTCACCTTGCCGGCGTAGCGGTCGAAGACCGTCTGGCAGAGCTTCACGAAGCAGCCCAGCGTCTCGCGCGAGTACCAGCCGCAGTAGTGCTCGGTGAGGTAGAGCGGCATCTCGTAGTGGCTCACCGTGACCATGGGCTCCATGCCCTGGGCGATGACCTCGTCAAAGAGGCGGTCGTAGAAGGCAAGGCCCGCCTCGTTGGGCTCCTCGTCGACGCCGTTGGGGTAGATGCGCGCCCAGTCGATGGAGGTGCGGTAGGCATTGAAGCCGCACTCGCCAAGAAGTGCCAGGTCAGACGGGTAGGTGTGGTAGAAGTCTATGCCGCGGCGCTTGGGGAAGTTGCGCCCCTCGCCGGGGATGGCGTTCCTTACGAAGTCCGAGGTGACCTCCTTGTTGGAGCGCTTCTCGGGCGGTAGGTCCTTCTTGTACTCGTTGATGTCGGCGACGCTGGGACCCTTGCCGTCCAGGTCCCAGGCGCCCTCCATCTGGTTGGCGGCAAAGGCCGCGCCCCACTCAAAGCCGGCGGGGAAGCCCTCGGGGATGTCAAACGTGGCCATGGCTTAGGCCTCCTTTGCGTCTGCGGGCTTGTCCTGGGCGGCCCTGGGGCCGTCGATGCCCAGCACGAGCGTGAGCGCCAGCGTCACGGCAAAGCCGAGGCCGATCGAGATGCAGCCGTTGACCAGGTTGGAGGTGCTGCCGATGTAGCACATGGGGATGAGGATGTTGGTGCTGGTGAAGTTGTTGAACGTGACGTCGGTGATGCCTGCCCACACGCCGCCCGCAAAGCCGCCGATGACGGTGTAGAGGATGGTCCAGCGGTGGCGCAGGATGATGCCGTAGATGGTGGGTTCGGACACGCCGCCCAGCGCCTGGGCCAAAAGGCAGCTGAGGCCCAGCTCCTTGGTCTCGGCGTCGCGGCCGCGAAGGAAGACGCCGGCCGCCAGGCCCATGCAGACGAACATGGCGATGGGCAGCGCCACGAAGACCATGTTCTCGGTGCCCTGCGAGGTGAAGATGGTGATGGCCACGGCCGAGAGCGCCAGGTGCATGCCCGTGGCAACGAGCAGCAGGTAGGTGGCCGAGAGCAGGCCGACGCCCAGGAAGCCCAGGCCAGAGCGCAGCGTGGTGACCGAGGCGCCGATGCCGTCGCCGATCACGGCGCCGATGGGGCCGATGAGGCACAGCTCGAGCGGCAACATGATGAGGATGGAAAGCGCGGGGATGGCGATGGAGCGCAGGACGTCGGGCACGACGCGCTTGAGGCCGCGCTCCACGTAGGAGAAGACCCAGGTGGCCAGAAGCGTCGGCACGATGGTGTTGGAGTAAGTGGTGAGTTTCATCGGGATGCCGTAGACCGAGAAGGGCTCGCCGTCGGTCGCCACCTGCAAAAAGTCGGGGTGCAGAAGGACGGCGGCAAAGAGCACGGAGAGCACCATCGAGCAGTTGAACTTCTGCGACGCGGTGATGGCCATGAAGATGGGCAGGTAGTAGAAGGCCGCGTCGCCCACGATGTTGAGGATGCGGTAGGTGCTGTCTTGCTCGGAGAGAAGGCCCAGCATGGTGGGGCCAAACAGGGTCGGCAGCATGCGGACGAGGCCGGCGCCGATGATGACGGGCAGAAGCGGCGTGAGGCAGCCGGAGAGGGTGTTGAGCACGTTGTCCATGACCTGCTTGGGCGTGAGCCTCTTCTCGCCCTCGCCTGCGGCGGCGGGGTCTGAGGCAGGCGCCTCCTTCTCAAAGCCGCCGAGGTCGCAGACCGCGTCGTAGACCTTGTCGACGGTGGTGCCGACGATGATTTGGAGCTGGCCCGCGCTCTCGAGACAACCGACGACGCCCTTCATGGACTCGATCCTGTCGGTGTCTGCCAGGCTGAAGTCCTTGAGGACAAAGCGCAGGCGGGTCATGCAGTGGGTGCAAAACGATACGTTTGCGGGGCCGCCCACGGCATCGAGGATGCTCTGGGCGAGCTCTTGGCTGGTGGCCATCTGAGTTTTCCTTTCGGTGGAAAGGGGAAGGAGCGGCCGCGCGCGGCGGCCCTACTGCTCCTGGGCGTTGCAGATCCTGTTGATGTGCAACATGAGATAGAGGCGTTCCTCGTCGTTGAGCACGTAGTTCCAGCGCTGCCCCAGATAGTCGGAGATCTTGTCCACGCAGTCGGCCGTATCTGCGTGGGAAGCGTGCACCGACTGGTACAGCTCCTCGTTGACGGTCTCGAGGCAGCCCTCGCCACGAAGGCGCTGCAGCATGTAGCGGACGTGCGTCGCGAAGCGGGCGTAGTTGAACGCCTTGCGGTCGATGGAGACCTCCATCGAGTCTTCGACGATGCGCGTGACCTCGTTCACGATGACGTGGTCGGCGTCCTCGTCGCGGCAGCTGCCGTCGGGCTCGTCGTAGATGCGCGCGTTGACGAGCCCCATGCAGATCCCCGACGCCTCGTTTTCGGGAAGGCGGGTCTGGAAGGTCACCCAGATGCGCGTCAGGGTCTGCTTGGCGAGCTTCATCTCGGCGGGGTAGTTGATCTCGAGGTCATAGGTGAGCGGCATGGGGACCTTGATGCCCTGCTGCTTGCGCACGAGCGCGAACGCGATGTGGTCCGCCAGCGTGAGCAGCAGGTTTGGGCTCAAGGGGTAGGGCAGCGCCTTGCGGGCGTTGTCCACCACTGTCGCCGTGAACTCGAGCACGTTTGCCGGGATGCCGTCGAGCATGTCGAGGTACTGCGGGCTGATGTTGTAGTACGTGCTCTGGACGAGGCTCATGTCGGTGAGCTCATACGGCATCTTGGGAAACCCGATGCCCTTGCCGAGTGCGACGAGGACACGACCCTTGCCGTCTTGGCAGAGCGCAATGTTGTTGTTGATTTTGCGAATGACTTTCACGGGATCGTACCTCCTCCACGCATGCGAGGCATGAGGGTGACCGTGTGACCGAATGGCGCTGACGCGACATCGTCTCGATCCGGTGATGCCTCCAAGACGGAGTGACAATCCGCTATTTAACCTATGGGGCGGATTGCCGCTCCGTCAAAAGCGTGCCGGCGAACGGTCAAGTATCCTCCGCGGGCGGTCGCCGCTGCCTACCCCAGGGCCTTCTCGGCGGTGAGCCAGGCGGGCATCTGGGCACTGACGGGACGGCCGGCGCCGTAGGCGGCCGGCAAGGTGACCACCGCGGCGGCCTGGTAGGCGCCGCTCGGCATGAGCTCGAGGGCCAGCGCGCAGTCGGCGGTCGCCTCGTCAACCAGGGCCAGCGGCAGCAGGAGCAGCATGCGGTTGCGCGCGGCGTCGTAGGCCGGGGCCACGTGGCGGTAGCTCTGGCGCGCGCGGCGCACGGAGAGCTCGATGGCGTCGTCGAGCGCGCGGCACAGGCGGCGGAAGGTCGCCGGCTCGTCGGTGATGGCGTGGGCGAGGTTGCGCTTGGCGCCCTCGTGCTCGGCGGGGGCGCCTGCCGCGGCGAGGGCCTGGAACGCGGCAGCCGCGGACGTGCCCCCAAGCTGCTCGGCGAGCCAGCCCGCCGGCAGGCGGTCGAGGCCGTCTGAGAGCACGGAGCGGTAGTCGGGGATGACCATGGCACCGTCACGCAGCACGAGGTCGTCGAGCGAGGTGAGGTAGCTCGCCTGGGCGGGCAGCTCGGCAAAGGTGGCTGCGAGACGGCCGCCCAGCTCGCCTGCGCCCGGCGTGGCAAAGCCCTCGAGGTGCCAGGGGATGTCGGTGCCGGTGGGCGCGAGCACGGCGTAGAGCTTCTCGTCCATGGGGGTGAGAAGGCCGGTGTCGAAGGCGGCGAGGCTGCCGTCTGCGGCCGTGGCCAGCGCCCCGGTCTCGCGAACGCGGGCGAGCGTGGCGGAAAGATAGTCGCGCAGCACGCCGTAGCGGCTCTTGGCGCCCACGCCCTCGCCGGGGTAGTTCCAGCGCTCGGGCGCAGCTGTCGTGGCGAGGGTGCCGAGGGCCTGCTCCCAGGTGCCGAGCTCCATGAACTGGGCGAGGTTGCGGGCCGGGTCGGCCGCGTTGCCCTTGGCGTGGGACGCGGGCGTGAGCTGGGCCCAGCAGCCGCCCTGTTCCTGCGGCAGGCCCTCGAGCCCCACGGACTCGTGGGCGCGTCCCGTACCGTCGTCGCCGTCCACCAGGGCGAGCTGCCAGCGGCGGGCGTCGGTGGCCTTGGTGGTGCGCTTGATGGTGACGGTGACGGGGGCCGAGCCGTCTTCCTGCAGGTAGCGCAGGGGGAAGGTGACGAGGTTGCGCGAGCCGGTGGCCGTGCCGGTGGCGCGGGCCACGCGCCAGTCCTCGTCGAGGATGGTGAGGATGTCGGCGTCCATCGGCAGCATGCGCGTGAGCATGCCCATGAGCGCCGCCTTGGGCGAGACCTCGTCGATGAACGAGGTGGGAAGCCCTGCGTTGGAGCGGCGAGGCTGCGTAGCGGTTGCAGCCGGCTTGGGCGCCGGAGCGATGGGCGCCGGCTCGGCGGGGGCGGGCGTCTGCGCGGCGATTTGCTCGAGGATGCTGGGGCGGGCGGGTGCAGCGGCCGGAGCCGGCACCGTGACGGCATCGGCTTGTGCGGGCGCGGCCGCGGCCGGCTGGGCGTTGGCGGCTGCAGACTCTTGCGCGGGTGCGGCGGAGGGCTCTGCAGTTGCGTTTATGGCAACTGCGGTGACAGTAGAGGCCGATTCAGATTCGATACCGTTTAACTGCGATTTATTCTGTTTGGCGACAGGCGCTTCGGACTCCGCCTTGGGCGTCTGGGCCTCAATCTGCTCAAGAAGCGAGGCGAGGCTGCTCGCCTTGGTGGGAGCCGAGGTGCCGGGAGCCTGCGTATCGGAGGCGCCTTCGGTGGCTTCTGCCTTTTCATTGGCGGAGCCAGGCTGGCCAGCAGACTCGTAAAAGCCAACACCGGCGGTGCTTTGCTCTGAGCCCTCGTTAGCGGGGGAGGAGGCAACCGGCTCAGACGCCGCCGCGCCTGCACCCGCCGCTGCGGTGGTGCCCTCTACCTGCGGCGTATTGCCATCGTTGGGCGCGGCGATGCCTGCCTCTGCCTGCGCAGTCTCGCCATTGGCGTCCGTTTCGGGTTCGCTGGCTGCGGCTTGTTCCTCTGCGGGGGCCTCCGGCTCCTCGGGCTTGGGCTCGAGGAGCTTGGGGCGCTGGGGCTTGAGGGCGCCCTTCTTGCGCTTCCAGGGCTTGCCCTTGCCGCCCTGCTTGCCGCCGGCGGGCTGGGTGCTTGTCTGCGCGGCCTCGAGCGCCTCGTCAAAGTCCGCCCGGCGGGTCAGCGTGACGTAGAGGCGGCCGCCTTTGAAGGGCGTGAGCTGCACAAAGTCTGCCAGCGCGGCAAAGAGCGCCTGGCCGTCGGCGTAGCCCAGGGCCTCGGGCGTAATTTCGGCGGCCTCCAGCGCCTCGAGCGCGCGCGGCATGAAGGTCTGCTTGCCGATGCCGATGGCCTCGCTCAGCAGCTGGTAGAGGTAGAGCTTGTTTGCCTCGCTCAGGCGCACGGGGTCGGTGCCCTCATATATCTTCGCCACGTTTGCTCCTTGCTGCGCGCCATGCGGCCGCGCCGAATCTCATCGCATTCAACTCACCTATGGTACCCCGTCTGCCACGCCTATCCGCCGCGTCTGTTTTCCCGGAGTGCGCGCATGCGCAAACCATTACGTGGCGGCTTGCAGAGCCGGGTCGTTCGGGCGCGGGCGCGCGGTATAGTGCTAGGGGAGATTACGCGCGCCGCCGGCAAGTCGGGCGGTGCCAAAAAGGAGGAAGAATGCCCAGCTACGACCCTAAGCCAAGCGATGTGCTCGAGCGTTTCTTGCGCTACGTGCAGGTCGATACCCAAAGCGACCCGCACAACGAGGACGCCACGCCCTCAACCGCCTGCCAGCACGACCTCGCCCGCATGCTCGCAGACGAGCTTGCCGCCCTCGGCTGCGAGGACGTCACCAAGACGGAGAACGCCTACGTCACGGCGAGCCTGCCGGCCTCGGCCGGCGCCGAGGGCCTGCCCGCCCTGGGCCTCATCGCCCACATCGACACCGCGCCCGACGCGCCCGCGAGCGGCGTGAAGCCCCACATCGTGCGCTACGAGGGCGGCCCGCTCGTGGCTGGCGAGCACAACGGCAAGACCGTCCAGACCACGCCCGAGGAGCTACCCGCACTCAATAAGCTCCAGGGCCAGGACATCGTCCTCACCGACGGCACCACCCTGCTCGGCGCCGACGACAAGGCCGGCGTGGCCGAGATCATGGCCCTGCTCGCCCGCCTGGTGGCAAACCCCGAGCTCGCGCACCCCACGCTCAAGATCGCCTTCGTCCCGGACGAGGAGATTGGCCACGGCGCCTCCCTGCTCGACCTGGACGCCTTTGGCGCCACCTGGGCCTACACGGTGGACGGCGAGGACCTGGGCGAGTTTAGCTGGGAGTGCTTCTCGGCCTCGCAGGCCACGGTGACGGCCACCGGCGTTGACATCCACCCCGGCAGCGCCAAGAACGTCATGGTGAACGCCATCACGGTGCTGCGCGAGTTCGACTCGCTGCTGCCGGCGGCCGAGCGCCCCGAGCACACCGAGGGCTACGAGGGCTTCTTCCATCCCATCGAGATGGGCGGCACCTCGGGGAAGGCCACGCTCACCTACATCGTGCGTGACTTTGACTCCGAGCGTTTTGCGGCCCGTGAGCAGCAGCTTTACGACATCGCTTCATTCCTTAACGCTCGCTATGGCGAAGGCACGGTTGAGGTGGAGATCCGCGAGCAGTACCGCAACATGGCCGAGCACATGGAGGGCATGGACTTCCTCAAGGACAACGCCCTCGCGGCCATGGCGGACTGCGGCATGGACTGCTACGTGGCGCCCACGCGCGGCGGCACCGACGGCGCCCAGCTCACCTTCCGCGGCCTGCCCTGCCCCAACCTGCCCACCGGCGGCCACAACTTCCATGGCGTGCGCGAGTTCATCCCCGTGCGTAGCCTGGAGCTGATGGTCGACGCCCTGGAGAACCTCGTCGCCCGCTTCGCCGTGGAGCAGGGCTAGGGGAGTAAGGTCGGACACGGTGGCCTGACGCTGTGACAACGCAGCGTGAAGGCTTGGGCGGACAACTCCGAGCCGCTCGCATGAGCTAGCCGCTCCCCGTACGCAGCACGTCCCGCCCAGCCGCTTGCAACCGCACCCGCACGCACCGCGCCCCGGCCATCCGCCCGCAACCGCACCACTCCAGCAACCAAGCGCCCAGCACGCTTGGCACGTCCGAACACGAACTAGGAAGGATGCCCATGATCAAGCTCATCGCCTCCGATATGGACGGCACCCTGCTCGACGAGCACGCCGAGGTGCCCAAGGAGACCTTTGGCCTCATCCACGAGCTGGCCGAGGTGGGCGTCCACTTCGCCGCGAGCTCGGGCCGCCGCCTCGACACCCTGAACGAGTTCTTTGCCCCCGTGGTGGACGAGATGGACTTCGTGGCGAGCAACGGCGCCCAGGTCGTGGCGGGTGGCAAGCTGATTGACCGCGAGGTCTTCTCGCACATGGCGCTCAAGCGCCTCAAGGCCACGGTGGACAACTTCGACTGCCTGCACATCGCCCTGTTCGACCGCACGCAGAGCTTCCTGCTCGACGACGAGAACTGCTTTGAGCGCGAGATCGACAAGGACCTGCTCTCGGCCGTGCGCGTGCTCGACGTGCCCGCGCCCGAGGTCAGCATCATCAAGACCTCCATCTTCTGCGACACGCCTGAGTACATCATGGACATGGCCTACGTGCTGCAGCGCGAGCTGGGCGACTCCTTTGTCTTTGCGCCCTCGGGCTCCAGGTGGATCGACGTCATGCAGCACGGCGTCTCCAAGGCCACCGGCATCCGCCAGCTCATGGACCACCTGGGGATTGGCCCGGACGAGGTCATGGCCTTTGGCGACGCGATGAACGACTACGAGATCCTGCGCATGGTGGGCCACCCCGTCGTCATGGGCAACGGCCGCTATGCCGTCAAGCAGATTGCCGAGCGCGTCATTGGGAAGAATACCGAGCAGGCCGTGCAGGCCGAGATGCGTCGCGTCATAGATGAGACGCGCGCCGCGATGGGCTAGGGGGACCTATGGCCGCAGCAACGCTGGACACCAGCGCAATCCAGAAGAACGAGCTCTCCTTTGAGGGGGCGCCGAGCGTGCCGGACGTGCGTCAGTACATCGTCGTGGACCGCTCGCTCGGCATGAGCGCGGGCAAGCTCGCCGCCCAGGTGGCGCACGCGAGCGTGGCCGCGCTGCTCTCCGGCACCCAGCGCTACGTGGAGGGCGACGCCGCGGCCGGGCCCATCGGCCTTGAGTGGGGCGGCAGCCTCGCACGCACTTCGGTGGACGCCGACGTGCTGGCGGCCTGGGTGCGTGCCGGCGAGCCCAAGATCGTGCTGGCTGTGGACGGCGAGCGCGCCCTGGCCTCGCTCGTGGCGCGCGCGGAGTCCCGCGGCCTCATGGAGGGCATGGACTTCTTCTGCATCCGTGACGCCTGCCGCACCGAGCTTGAGCCCGACGAGAGCGGCAGCCGCTGGACCTGCGTGGGCTTTGCCCCCATGGACATGGCCACCATCGCCCCGGTCACCGGCCAGCTGCCGCTGTATCGCTAGGGTGCCGCGGGCACGAGCTGCTCGCGTGTGCGCGACTGCGGGTCTTGGCCTCGTCGCCCCCCCCATCACGGGCCAGCTGTCGCTGCGCCGCTAGGACATTCGAGGTTGCGGCGTGCGGCGTGCGAGCTCGCGAGGCCGCGGCCTGGCGAGTCAAGTTTTTGCAAGGTTATTGAGGGCCGGCGAATTGCGCGCCGGCCTTTTGGTTATACAGTCCCTAACGGCGTTAAGTATTTTCCGACGTGGCGCCGCGTGCGGGCAGGTCCCGCGCGCGCCGCAACAACCAAGGCCTTCTCGGCAAGACGACGCGCGGCGCTCGGCGCCCGTGCATAGACGGAGCTCAGATGATCGAAATCCAAGGCATCGCCAAGTCGTACAAGACGGGCGACTTTGTCCAGCGCGCGCTTGATGGCGTCTCCATCACCTTCCGCGAGAGCGAGTTTGTGGCGGTGCTCGGCCCCTCCGGCTCGGGCAAGACCACCTTCCTCAATATCCTCGGCGGCTTTGACCACGCCGACTCGGGCGACATCGTGGTGAACGGCATCTCCACGGCGAGCTATTCGGACGCCGACTGGGACACCTACCGCAACCACCGCATCGGCTTCGTCTTCCAGAGCTACAACCTCATCCCGCACCAGAGCGTCCTGCAGAACGTGGAGCTCGCGCTCACGCTTGGCAACGTAAGTGCGGGCGAGCGGCGACAGCGCGCCCGCGAGGCGCTCGAGCGCGTGGGCCTGGCAGACCACGTGGACAAGCGCCCCGCCCAGCTCTCGGGCGGCCAGATGCAGCGCGTGGCCATCGCCCGCGCCCTCGTGAACGACCCGGAGATCGTCTTGGCCGACGAGCCCACCGGCGCGCTTGACACCGAGACGGGCATCCAGGTCATGGACCTGCTCGCCGAGGTGGCCAAGGACCGCCTGGTGATCATGGTGACGCACAACCCGCAGCTGGCCGAGGACTACGCCACGCGCATCGTGCGCATCAAGGACGGCCGCATCGTGGGCGACACCCGTCCCATCGACGAGGGGGAGTACGCTCTGCAGAAGGCCGCCGAGGTGGGCTCGGAGCAGCCGCGCCGCCGCTCGTCCATGGGCTTTCTCACGGCGCTCTCGCTTTCGGCCAACAACCTGCTCACCAAGAAGGGCCGCACCTTCATGACGGCCTTTGCCGGCTCCATCGGCATCATCGGCATCGCGGCGATCCTGGCGCTCTCAAACGGCGTCAACGACTACATCGCCAAGGTGGAGCGTGACACCCTCTCCAGCTACCCGCTCTCCATCACCAAGCAGAGCTATGACCTGAGCAGCATGTTTGGCGGCGGCAACACCGACGGCGGGGGAGATGACGGCTCGGGAGACGGCCAGATCTCGGTCATCAACTCCGTGAAGGACATGTTCGCGAGCGTGAAGTCCAACGACCTCTCGAGCTTCAAGAGCTTCCTCGAGACGGGCTGGGACGGCATGGACGAGGACGTCAACGCCGTGCAGTACGGCTACGGCATCTCGCCCATCATCTACCGCGAGCAGGGCGGCGCCGACCCCGTGAAGCTCGTGCCCAACTCCATGACCGAGGCCCTCGGCACCGGCATGGCCTCGGCCACCACCTCCACCATGAGCGGCACGAGCGTCTTCAACGAGATGCTCGACGACCAGGACCTGCTGAGCAGCCAGTACAACGTCGTGGCGGGCCGCTGGGCAACCGAGGCCGACGAGGCGGTGCTCGTGCTCTCAAAGAGCGGCCGGGTGAGCGACTACACCCTCTACACGCTGGGCGTTCTTGACATCGACGAGATGAACGAGCTGGTGAGCAAGTCGCTCTCCTCCTCAGACGACGTGCCCGAGGTCAACAACGACAGCGTGAGCTTCACCTACGACGACGCCCTCTCGCTCAAGTTCAAGGTCCTCTCGCCCTCGCAGACCTACAAGAAGAACGACGAGACCGGCGGCTGGACCGACATGAGCAACGACGCCGAGTTCATGGCGAGCAAGGTGGCAGACGGCCTCGACCTCAAGATCGTGGGCGTGGTGCAGGCCACCGGCGACGGCTCGAGCGCCCTCACGCCCGGCGTGGCCTACACGAGCAAGCTCACCCAAAAGCTCATGGACGAGGCCGCGAGCTCCGAGGTGGTGCAGCAGCAGCTCGCAAACCCCGAGGTGGACGTCTTCACCGGCAAGACCTTTGACGAGCTCAAGGACGAGAGCAAGAGCGGCGTGGACCTCTCGAGCATGTTCAGCGTGGACCAGGCCGCCATGCAGCGCGCCTTCTCCTTCGACAGCTCGGCGCTCTCGCTCTCTGGCTTTGACATGTCCGGCATCGACATGGGCTCCATGCAGATTGACCTTTCCGGCGTCACGGACGGCATGGATATGAGCTCGGTGATGGGCGACGCGCCGCAGATCGACTTCTCCGGCATCATCGACGGCACCACCTCGCCCGAGGAGGCCCAGCAGGTGGCCGTGCTCACCGGGCAACTCATGAGCGGCTTCATCAACTCCGACGAGTTCAAGAGCCTCGGCCCCGACGTGAGCGACCAGCAGAAGGTGAACGAGGCCTTTGCGAGCTACCTCGCCAACAACGAGGACGCCAAGGCCCTCATGGCCCAGATCCAGGCCATCTCGGGCGCCTCCATGCTGCAGAAGGTCCAGGCCGTGCTGCAAGACTACATGCAGAACAGCTTCGCGCCCTACCTGCAGGCCGCCATGCAGCAGATGATGGCCCAGATCACCGAGAAGATCGCCGCTGCCGTGAGCTCGCAGATGCAGACCGCGCTCACGAGCGCCATGGGAAGCGCCATGGAGGGCATGTCGAGCCAGCTCGCGGCAAGCGTGCAAAACGCCATCCACATCGACACGAGCGCCTTTGCCAACGCCATCCAGTTCAACATGACGGCGGCAGACCTCACCTCGCTCATGACGAGCTACGCCAACGCCAGCTCGCTCACCTACGACAACAACCTCTCCGCCCTGGGCTACGCGGACGCCGCGGACCCGCAGAGCATCAACATCTACCCGGTGGACTTTGCCGCCAAGGAGCGCGTGCTTGCCCAGATCGACGCCTACAACGAGCAGGTGGAGAGCGCCGGCGAGGACGACAAGGCCATCTCCTACACCGACTACGTGGGCCTCATCATGACCTCGGTCACCGACATCGTGAACATGATCAGCATGGTGCTCATCGCCTTCGTGAGCATCAGCCTGGTGGTGAGCTCCATCATGATCGGCATCATCACCTACATCAGCGTGCTGGAGCGCAAGAAGGAGATCGGCATCCTGCGCGCCATGGGCGCCTCCAAGGGCAACGTGGCCAACATCTTCATCGCCGAGACCTTCATCGAGGGCCTGCTTGCGGGCGTGCTGGCCATCGCCGTGGTGCTGCTCGTGTCGCTGCCCGTGAACGCGGTGGTGGAGCAGGGCTTTGGCGTGGAGGGCATCATGAACTTGCCGGCCGTGGCGGCGATCGTGCTCATTGGCATATCGGTGCTGCTCACGGTGGTGGGCGGCCTCATCCCGAGCTTCAGTGCCAGCAAGCGCGACCCCGTCGAGGCCCTGCGCAGCGAGTAGGGGTGCCAGCGCGCGCCGCGTGGCACCCGCGCGGCCGGTTTGCGCCGACCGGAGGCGCCGGCGGCCACGGGCGATTTGCGTCGGCCGCGAGCGGCTTGCACCAGCCGCAAGTGCCGACGGCGAACGGCCCTCTCACGCTGCGGCGCAATCGCGCCACGTCAAAGGCCCGCACGGCGAGCAGACCCCTGCCGCCGGCGGGCCTTGCGGTATCATCGAACCTCACGTATGGCCGCTTGACGCAAAGGAACCACCTTGGGCACGCCCGACGCAGATGACCTCTTGGAACTCGACGAGTCTAAGATCACCGATGACTACTCTGACCTCGATCTTTATGCGAGGAACGCCGTCCAGCGGCTGCTCGAGCGCAGTCATGCCGTGGGCGTTGCCATGGGACATCACGACGACGAGCTGAGCATCGTCTTCCTCAGCAGGATCTTCGCGAAGAACCTGGGCTACGATCCCGACCACGCCCGCAACTTTTGCGGCAGCTCCCTGCGCGAGCTCGTCTTTGACGACGACCTCTCCCAGCTGGAGCCCCTGCTCGCCCTGCGCCAGGCAACCACCGACCACATCCGCCTCAAGGACGCCACCGGCGCGCCCTGCTACGTGCAGCTCAACAAAGACGAGGTCACGGACGAAAACGGCGAGGCCTGCTGGATGCTCTCGGCCCGCATCGCGCCCGAGGCCGAGACCCTCTCGCTGGTGAACGACGTCTTCCAGACGGGCACCTGGACCGTCTCGTGCGGGGCGGACGGCTCGATCGAGACCGTCTGGTTTGGCGCCGACCTGCGCCGCATGCTCGGCTACGCCGTCACCAGCGAAGCCCCCGACGCCTTCAACGAGCTCATCCACCCCGATGACATCGGCCAGGTGAGGACCGAGCTGGAGACCATCGCCACCGGCGCGAGCGAGACGCCGCGCCTCGACGTGACCTATCGCATGCGCCTCGGCTCGGGCGCCTACCAGTGGTACCGCTCCGTGGGCGCCGTCAGCCGCCGTGGCGACGGCACCGTGAGCAGAATCGCGGGCGTCACCCTCAACGTGAACGAGCAGCGCCGCCAGCAGGTCCTCACCCAGCAGCTCCTTCGCGAGAAGACCTCGAGCGAGGAGCTGCTCTCGGGCCTGGTGCGCCTGGTGGACCGCTACTTCGTCTGCAACCTCGAGCGCAACGCCTACGAGTTCTACAAGTTCGACGAGGTCATGGGATACCCCGAGAGCGGCCGCTACAGCGACCTTATCGTGCTCATGGACGAGCGCCTGAGCATGGTGGAGGGCGGCCGCACCATCGCCGAGACCCTGGCGCCCGAGCACCTGCGCTCCCGCCTGAAGAGCGCCGCCGACGTCTACCGCTTTGACTACGGCGTCAGGGGCATGGAGAAGTACCTGAGCATGGCGGTGCTGCCTCTCGAGTTTGGCACCGAGGGCGTCTCGCGCATCCTGTGCGTGGCCCAGGACGTCACGGCCATGATGTGCGAGGAGCTGCGCACGCGCCAGGCGCTCTCCGACGCCTTTGGCTACGCCAACCGCGCCAACGAGGCCAAGACCAAGTTCCTCTCGCAGATGAGCCACGAGATCCGCACGCCCATGAACGGCATCGTGGGCATGACGGCGCTGGCCGCGGCCCACGCCGACGACCCGGACCGCGTGCGTGACAGCCTGAAAAAGATCACCATCAGCTCTCGCCACCTGCTGAGCCTCATCAACGAGGTCCTCGACATGAGCAAGATCGAGAGCGGCAACATCTCGCTTTCCGAGGAGGACTTCAACCTGAGCGACCTGGTTGAGAGCCTCGTCACCATGATGAAGCCCCAGGTGGACGAGAAGGGCCACGAGCTGCATGTGACGCTTGCCAACCTCACGCACGAGGACGTCACCGGAGACGCCCTGCGCCTGCAGCAGGTCTTCGTGAACCTCATGGGCAACGCCGTGAAGT
>CAVHKV010000052.1:0-14101 GCA_963636635.1 uncultured Bacteroidales bacterium | reverse complement strand
AGCTCGGCTACGCAGCGCTCGCAAGCTACGCCGCCGCCCAGCGCGAGCTCTACGGCACTGGCCTCGTCACCGTCGCCGATTGCGGCGACGTCTCCCAGGGCGACCCGTTCTCGAGCCTGTGCGACGGCCAGTTCCCAACGCGCGCCATGGGCGCGAGCGGCTATGACGTCGCCGTGCCCGGTAACCACGACTTCGACAACGGCGTCGAGGCCCTCGTCCAAGCCGCCGCGACCGAGAACCTCACCCTCACCTGCTGCAACTTCACCGACGCCACCGACGCCTGCGTGTTTGAGCCCTACCACGTCATCGAGTACCCGGCCGCAAGCGGCACGGTCCGCGTGGCCTACGTGGGCGTCACCACGCCCACCACGCGCGGCTCCAAGGACAGCTTCAAGGACAGCGCCGGCAACTTCATCTACGACTTCGCCATTGACGAGACCGGTGACGCCCTGGCAAGCGCGGTGCAGCAGGCCGCGGACGACGCGCGCACCAAGGCCGCGGCCGACTACGTGGTTCTTCTCGCCCACCTCGGCCAGAGCTGGAGCCCCACCATCTGGAGAAGCGACACGCTCGTCTCAAAGACGAACGGCATCGACGCCGTGCTCGACGCCCACACCCACCAGCTCTACGCCCAGGCCGTCGCCAACAAAGACGGCGTCGAGATTCCCGTCGTGCAGGCCGGCAGCAGGTTCTGTGCCTTCTCACGCCTGGAGATCGACCTTGCCGCCCGCACCGCTACGGCAAGCGCGGTGGCCACCGGCGTCGCAGGCGAGCTCGTGCGTTCGTGGGACGGCCAGGACAGCGAGGTCGCAGCCCTCATGGACGAGTTTGACGCCCAAATTGCCCAGGCGACAGGCGAGGTCATCGGCACCACCGAGGTTGACCTCATCGGCCTCGCCGACGACGGCACGCAGGCGACCTGGGTTGGCGAGACGAACCTCGGCGACCTGGTGGCAGACGCCATCTTCAGCGCCGCCAAGGCGGCCGGCACCCCTTGTGACGTCGCCTTCCACGACCCCTTCGGAATATTCAGCGACATCAATAAAGGCGAGGTCACGCAGGGTAGTTTGCTGGCGGCCTTCCCCTACAACAGCACGGTTGGCCTGCTTGAGGTGACCGGGCGGCACCTGCTGGACGCGCTCGAGACGGGCTGTTCGAGACTGCCCGAACCCGACTCGTGCCTCCTGCAGCCCTCGGCCGGGTTTGCCTACACGGTCCGCACCGACATCGAGAGCCCCGTGAGCTTCACCGCCACGGGCCACGCCTTTGGTGGGATTGAGGGGCGGCGGCGCATCACGAGCGCCACGCTCAACGGCCAGGACATCGAGGCCGACGGGCGCTACGTCGTCGCCATGCCCGTGGGCATGTTGGCGAAAGGCTCGGTCGGCATGCCAGTCCCCGAAAACGCCAACGAGGCCACGGAGCTTGGCAAGGTCGTCGACTTTGTTGCCCGCCACATACGCGAGGACCTCGGCGGCGCGATCGGCGAGGCCTACGGCAACGCTGCGGGAGACGGCCGCATCACGATTCTTGACCACACGGACGAGCAGGACGCTGTGGCCACCTCTAACGCGAACGCCGGCGGCTCGCTCCCCATGGCCGCAGCAACGGCACTCGCTGTCGGCGCCGTGGCCACAGCGGCCGTCAAGGGAGAGTAGCGTTACGCCCGTCCGACGTTGGCATCTTTTTGCAACGGTGTGTGGACGAGCCATGGCAGCAGCATGTTGGCCACCTCACTCACGCAAACTAGCCTCGAAAGCAGCTTGGCACACATTGCAGTTACGAAATCACGGCCAAACCGTAGGCAGTCGCCATGCTCCCCACAAACCAAGCACGAAGCCTCGCGCGTAGCCAAGTCGCTAGGCCACATAGACTTGGCGCAAGCCCGTAAAACCAAGGGCGCCGCAGCCCAAGCCGCGGCGCCCCATATAAGCAAAGCTACGAGCAGCCTTCACTACCCCACCAAGGGCGTGAGCTCGCCTTGGGCGAGCAGGGTCACGCGATGCATGGCGCGCGAGACCGCCGTGTAGAGACGGCGGCGCGAAAGCGGGGTGTCCGGGTAGGTCTCGGCGCTCGCGTCGGGGATGATGACCTGGTCAAACTCCAGGCCCTTGGCAAGCCTCAGGCTCATGAGCACCACGCCGGCGGCCGGCAGCTCGCGGTCCTTGCCCACGACCTCAACCGCGTCTCCCAGCTGCTTGGCCAGCCAGCTCACCGCGCCGTCGTCGGCGGCCACCACGGCCGTGAGGCCCTCGGCCTCGTGGGCCGCGGCCACCTCGGCGCGCAGCCGCTCGAGGAATTCCTCCTTGCTGCCGAGCGCCTCCATCACCGGGGCCACGCCGGCACGCTGCACGCTCGCGAGCTTCACGGGCGCGTCGTGCTCCACAAGCCCGCTGAACAGCGCCGTGATCTCGGGGCTGGAACGGTAGCTCGTGAGCAGGCGGCACTCGTCCACGCTGCCGTACGTGCGGGCGAACAGCTCGCGAATCTCGGGGAAGCTTGCTGTGCCCTCGCGGATGGCCTGGTGCTCGTCTCCCAGCATGAGGAAGTGGGCGCGGCTGAAGTGGCGCGCCAGCACCATGAGCTGGGTGAGCGTGTAGTCCTGCACCTCGTCGATCATCACGAAGCGCGCGTCGGTGTCGCCGCGGCCGGTCACAAGGAGGCGCAGGTAGAGCCACTCGCTCGAGCTCACGCTCTTGGTGCTCAGCATGCGCATGGCAATGCGGTCGAGCCTAAGCCAGCTGAGCTTGTCCACCTCGTCGTGCGCGGCGGCAAAGCGCTGCTCCAGCCAGCGGCGCGTGAGCGAGAAGGTCTCCTCCTCGTTCTCGGGGCTCACGGTCTCGCCAAAGAACTGCACCTGCTCGTCCACGTCCAGGCCGAGCATCTCCTCCTGCAGCTCCTCGTCGCGCGCCATGCTCGCGATGCGGCGGTTCACGCGGTCGTGCAAGTCGTCGGTCACCAGGGCGCAGAAGCGCGGGCCCACGCCAAACTTGGCAAACTTGTCCACCGCGCCCTCGACCTGGTTGGCCTTGAGCATCACGGTCTCGCCGCAGCGAATCTCGCGCAGGTCGGAGACGGTGAGCGTAAGGCCCGCCATGCCCTCCTCGAGCGCCTTGAGGCTCGCCGGGTCGGAGGCCTCGCCCAGGTCGCGGCCGCCGGCGCCCAGCTGCTCGCAGAAGTCGCGCCAGGTGTAGACCTGCGGGTTCGCCTCGCCCATGGAGGGCAGGACGTTGTCGATGTAGTGCTCAAAGACGGCGTTGGGGCCAAAGAGGTGCACCTGGCTGGGGTTGAGCGTCTCGCGCTCGCGGTAGAGCAGGAAGGCGATGCGCTGCAGCATCACGGAGGTCTTGCCCGAGCCGGCCACGCCGTTCACGAGCAGCGCCGGCACGTCGGCGTGGCGCACGACCTCGTTCTGCTCGCGCTGGATGGTGGCCGTGATGTCCTTGAGCTTCTCGGAGTGATGGGAGCGAAGCGCGCCCAGAAGCAGCGAGTCCTCGATGGCCACCGTGGTGTCGAAGTACATGTTGAGCTTGTCGCGCGTGATGGAGAACTGGCGGCGGAGCTCCAGCTCAACGGTGCGGGTCTTGCCGTTCACCGTGTAGGAGGTCTGGCCGTTCTCCTGGTTGTAGTAGGTTTCGGCCACGGGGTTTCGCCAGTCCACGATGAGCGGGCGGCTGCGCTCGTCGGTCATGCCGGCCGCGCCGATGTAGACGTCGCGGGCCGGGCGGTCGGGCGCCATCTTGAGGCGGACCTTGGCAAAGTAGGGCTGGCGCAGCAAAAGCAGCAGGCGGCGGAGCTTGTCCACGCTGAAGTCGTGGTACTGGTTGTAGGCGTCGATGACGGCGTTGAGCGTCTCGATGGCGGCCAGGGTCTCCATGACCTCGTCGGCCTCGCCGCCAAAGTCGGGACGCACCTCGTCGGAGAGGGCGCGCAGGTCCTCGGCGGCTCCCGCGTGCCCGGCCTCGAGCTCGTCTGCCAGCTCGTCACGCATGGCGCTGAGCTTGGCGTATATCTGGCTGAGGTGGTCCTGCTCCTCAACGAAGATGGGATCGTTCTCGGGCTCTTGCACCTGGGTGTCCATCGGCTCGCTCGACATTGTGCTCCCTTGCATCGAAGCTTGCGTTCGCCTTTGGCACGGCGGATGGGGCGCGGGTGCGGGGCCTGTTGCCCTCGCGCCCGCTTGCGACATATGCCGCGCGCAAACCCGCAGGAGCATGCCGTGTTGGCCTCGCTTTCCCAAGCTGCGCCCCACCGGCCGCACCCTGCGCGCCGCACGCAACGCGCGCGTCCGCAGCGCCAAATGGCGGATTAACAACTCTAACAAATTGTCCTGAAGCACCGCTATAGTTAGACCTCGCAAAAACGAATGCGAGAGCTTGCGGGGCACTCCGCCTGCCCGTGGTAGCACAAGTCCATGCCCGAGGCCGGTGGGCCACCGCGCATGCGAGCCGCAGCCAAACGCTGCCGCTCCCAAGCAGGACCTCGCCAATAAACGCGAGCTAAACAACCCCGGCAGCAGCCGGCAACCATTGGAGGCACCATGATCGTTCGTCTGAACAAGGCCGTCTTGCACGTGCTGGACCTGGACTCTGCCGTGAGCGTCCTTTCCAAGGCCGAGCTCGACCTCGAGGAGAAGCCCGTCAAGTCCTACGTGCAGAGCATCTGCAAGAAGTCGCTCGGCTCCACCGACTGCCGCCACGGCAAGTTCGGCACCGATAACGAGCTGGCCACCAAGGTGAGCCGCTACCTGCACGGCGCCGACGAGTTCGTGCCCCTCACCGCCGAGGTGGCCAACTTCCTGTTCAACCAGATCATGCGCGCCGACGGCGCCAAGAGCACCGACCTGCTCATGGCCGACTTCATGGACGGCGACGACAACCGCTACCTCGGCCTGTATCTGCTCGAGGGCAAGAAGGCCTTCGTGCACCAGGTAAGCCAGGCCGGCTCCATGGTGAGCTGCGACATCGAGCGCCGCTACGGCGTGCTGCCCGCCGCCACCCAAAAGGTCTCGAGCTGGGCGCTCATCCGCGCGAGCGACCTCGAGATCTCCTACGTGGACAAGCCCCGCAGCATCGACGGCCAGGAGACCCTCGTCATCCCCGAGGGCCTGCTGCAGTGCAGCTCCGAGGCCAGCGCCCGCGAGACCATCGACTGCGTGACCGAGATTGTGGAGCAGGTGGCCGAGGAGCACGGCGCCAACGCGGCGCTCGCCCTCTCGCGCGCCAAGGCCTACGTGGCAGAGCAGGTGGACGAGCAGGATTCCTTCTCGCGCGAGGGCCTGGCCGAGAAGGTCTTTGAGGACTCCGAGCCAGCGCGCAAAGCCTTCGAGACGGCCGCCGACGTGCGCCACCTGCCCGAGCGCGTGGCCGTGGACCGCCGCGCCGTTGCCCAGAAGCGCGTGCGCTGCCACCGCATCGTCACCGACACGGGCATCGAGGTGTCCTTCCCCGCCGAGTACGGTGACGACCCGGAGTTCATCCAGTTCACCACCACCGACAACGGCCTCATCTCCATCGAGCTCAAGAACATCGGCAGCATCGAGAACAAGTAGGCCGCGCGGGGGCACGGGCTCGTTAGCTGGCTACGCAACCCTTGGCCGCGCGGAGGCGCGAGCCCACGAGGCGGCCACATAGCCCGCGTAAAGCCCGCCGTGCCGCCCGTCTCGCAAAAGAGCGCTCAAACGCATTCAGCTCGCCGCTTGGAACGAACGGACCCCAGTGGTCCCTCGTCCAAGCAGTGAGCTGAACTCATACGTAAGGCTATTTCGGCATGCAGCAGCCGAAGCGAGCAGGCTCCCCTACTCCTCCCCGCGCTCCCAGGTGCGCTCGGAGATGATCCAGCGGGGGCGGTGCTTGCTCTCGAGGTAGATCTTGCCCACGTATTCGCCGATGACGCCGAGCGACAGCATCTGCACGCCGCCCATGAAGCAGATGACCGCCGTCATGGACGCCCAGCCGGTGACGGCCCCGCCCGTGGCGTGGACCACGAGCGCCCAGACGATGCCGACCAGGCTCGCGAGCGCCACCAGAAGGCCCGCCCAGGTGATGAGGCGGATGGGCTTCACCGACAGGCTCGTGATGCCGTTGACGGCCAGCGCCAGCATCTTGGAGAGCGGGTAGTGGGACTGGCCGGCCATGCGCTCGTGGCGCTCGTAGTAGACGCTCGTGGACTTGAAGCCCACCATGGGCGCCATGCCGCGCAGGAACAGGTTCACCTCGCCGAACTGCGAGAGCGCGTCCAGGGCGCGCGAGCCCATGAGGCGGTAGTCGGCGTGGTTGTAGACGCACTCCACGCCCATGCGCTCCAGCAGGCGGTAGAAGCCCTGGGCGGTGGCGCGCTTGAAGGCGGTGTCGGTCTCGCGGCTGGAGCGCACGCCGTAGACGACGTCGCAGCCGTCGAGGTAGGCGTCGACCATGCCCTCCATGGCGCAGATGTCGTCCTGGCCGTCGCAGTCGACGGAGATGGCGGCGTCGCAGCGGCCGCGCGCCTCCATGAGGCCGCCGAGCAGGGCGTTCTGGTGGCCGCGGTTGCGCGAGAGCGAGCAGCCCTCGAAGACCTCGTCTTCGGCCGCGAGCTCGCAGATGAGCTCCCAGGTGCGGTCGCGGGAGCCGTCGTTCACGAACATCACGCGGCTCGCCGGGTCCGCCTTGCCCTTGGCCACGAGCCCCTCCACCTCGGCCTTGAACAGGGGCGCGGTGACGGGCAGGACCTCCTGCTCGTTGTAGCAGGGGATGACGACGTACAGGACGGGCGGCTTGCGCATGGGTGCTCCTAGCTTGTGTGTTAGCGCTCCCCATTGTAGGCGCGAGCGCAGGGTCTGCGCCATATGGCCATAAACGGCGGGCAAGGGCATGCCGCCCGCGCCGCTCGCGCCGACGAGCAAGCATAGCCTTGTAGCCCTCGCGTACGCGACGTCATATACGGTGGGCAAGGACGCGCGTCCGAGCAGATTCCCGCAGGCCCAACGAGCAAGCTGACGGACCGTCTCGTGAGGGACAAGTGCCGACCAGAGGAGACCAGACGCCGGTTGATTCCCAAAGTCAGCCGAACACTTCGTGGCCGTGGCGGATTCCCGCAGCCAGCCGAACGCTTTGAGGCTTTGAGACTGTCCCCAGGCACAATCAGCAGATTATGTAAGTTTGCGAGATAGGGGGATAGAATCGCAACGTAATGACGGCGCGCCAACATCCCCGGCGCCGGCAGAGGCGGAGAAGCATGAAGGACCTTATCCAGCAATTTATGAAGTTCGGCGTGGTGGGCACCATCGCCTTCCTCATCGACTACGGCGTGCTCATGCTGCTCAACCAGGGCTTTGGCATGGACGCCACCGTTGCGGCCTTCATCTCCTACATCGTCTCCGTCATCTTCAACTACGTCGCGAGCATGCGCTACGTCTTCACGCGCCGCGACGACATCAGCCGCCGCCGCGAGTTCACCATCTTCGTGGTGCTTTCGCTCATCGGCCTCGTCATCAACGAGATCATCATGTACTTCGGCGTGATGGCGCTCGGCAATACCGCGCTCATGGTCACCGCCGTGAAGCTCGTCGCCACCGTCATTGTGATGGTCTGGAACTTCTTCTCGCGCAAGAAGTGGCTCGAGGGCGACGGCGAGTAGGGCACGCCCCGCTCGCGGGTGGACGCCCCCGCCTGGCTCGCAGTCAGGTGTCCTCCCCGCCCGAAGCGTATAAGGCTTAAGCAAGGTCGCGCGATGTGCCGGCGCTAACGCCGAGGTGACCCCTCCGCCCGGAGCGCGCAAAGCTCAAGCAAGGTCAGGCGACGTACCGGCGCCAACGCCCCCGCTCACAACCAGGCGCCCCCACCTAGGGCGCATAAAACCCAAGCACATCAAACAAGAAGAGGGACGCGGCTTTCGAACCGCGTCCCTCTTGCGTTAGGCGTTGTTGTTATCGATGCCCGATTAGGCCAGAAGCTCGTTCTTGGCGGCCTCGGCGAGCTTGTCGTTGAGGGCCTGGGACTCCTCGCGGGTGGCGCCGTTGCTGAACAGGTAGGCCTTGATCTTGGGCTCGGTGCCGGAAGGACGGACGATGACCTTCACGCCCTCGCCCAGGCCAAACTCGAGCACGTTGCTCTTGGGCAGCAGCTGCGCCGGGCAGGAGCCGTCGCCGCCGGCCACGGCCATCTGGACGTCGGCCTTGTAGTCCACGAAGCTCTTGACCTCGAGCCCGGCGATCTGCGCAGGCGGGTTCTCGCGCAGGCCGCTCATGATGGAGGCCATCTTGTCGGCACCGGCGGCGCCCGGGAAGCTCACGTTCACCACGCCGTTGAGGTAGTAGCCGTACTCGCCGTACAGCGCCTCCATGGCCTCGTAGAGGTCCATGCCGCGCTCGGCGTACCAAGCGGCCATCTCGCAGGTGAGCATGCTGGCCACGATGGCGTCCTTGTCGCGGGCGTGCAGGCCCACGAGGTAGCCGTAGCTCTCCTCAAAGCCCATGAGGAAGCGGTCGCCCTCGCCGGCCTCAACCAGCTGGTCCATCTGGCCGCCGATGTTCTTGAAGCCGGTGAGCACGCGGCGCACCTCAAAGCCGTAGTGCTTGGCCAGGGCGTCGGGCATGGCGGTGGAGACGATGGTGGTCACGACGACCTTGCGGCTGGCGTCCTCGCCGGCCTCGGCCTTCATGCGGACGAGCCAGTCAACGAGCAGGATGCCCATCTCGTTGCCGGTGAGCAGCTCGTAGCCGCCCGCGTGCGGAACGGCCACGCCCATGCGGTCGGCGTCGGGGTCGGTGGCGAGCATGAGGTCGGGGTGGACCTTGTCGCACAGCTCCAGGCCCTTCTCCAGCGCCTCGCGGAACTCGGGGTTGGGATAGGGGCAGGTGGGGAAGTTTCCGTCGGGCTCGGCCTGCTCGGGGACCACGGTGACGTTGGTGATGCCCACGCGGGCCAAGATCTTGCTCATGCACTCGATGCCCGTGCCGTTGAGCGGGGTGTAGACCACCGAGAAGTCCGGGTTGGGCTTGGCGCCGATGGACTGGGAGGCCACCGCGTCGATGAAGCGGTCCAGCACGGCGTCGTCGATCCACTCAACCAGGCCAGCCTCGAGGGCCTCGTCGAAGTCCATGTGCTTCACGCCGGTGAAGATGTCGGTCTCGTTGATGGTGTTCTGGATCTCGTCTGCGGCCTCGTTGGCGATCTGGCAGCCGTCGTCGCCGTAGACCTTGTAGCCGTTGTAGGGCGCCGGGTTGTGGCTGGCGGTGACGCAGATGCCCGCGGAGCACTTGAGGTCGCGCGTGGCGAACGACAGCGTGGGGACCGGCTCGATGCGCGGGTAGACGAACGACTTCACGCCGTTGGCGGCCAGCACGCCGGCCGCGGCCTTCACGAACTCCTCGCCCTTGTTGCGCGAGTCACGCGCGATGGCGACGGTGGGGTTCTCGTAGTGGGCGTTGAGGTAGGTGGCGAGGCCCTGGCTGGCCTGCGACACCGTGTAGACGTTCATGCGGTTGGTGCCGACGCCGAGCGTGCCGCGCAGGCCGGCGGTGCCAAAGGCGAGGCTGCGGTAGAACGCGTCGGAGAGCTTCTCCGGGTCGGGGTCGGCCATAAGCTCGTCAAGCTCGGCGGCGAGGTCGGGCTCGGTGAGGTTTTCCTTCCAGAGCTGCGCTGCGGCGGCAATCTTCTCGTCCATCTTCTCCCCTTCGTTCATGCCCGGCTGCCCGGGCACCTGTCATCAGTTCTTCAAGTGTAGCCCGGCGAACTTAAATGGGCAGCGAAACATTTCATCGGTCGGCAGGCGGAAGGTACGTCGGCGCACAGAGATGAGCCGGCACGCGGAAAGCCGGCCGCAGGAAGGAGGCCGGTCGAAGCACGGAAGGCTACGGGCGGGCATGCGGAAGAGATAAAGGCCGGAAGGCAGAAGTACGGTCGGCGGACGAAAAGCCTCTCGAAGCGAGGAGGGCATAAAGGCTGACGAGCGGAAGGCGCAAAAAAAGCCGACCCCCAAATATCTGGGGGCCGGCGGGCCTAGCCATATGTCATACGAGAAGGCGACAAAGCGTGCCGCGCATGGCTCCACTTACGCAAGAAGCGCAACGCGAAGCTTCGAGCTACTTGCCCTCACGGCAGGCGGCGCCGAGCGATCCGCCCGGGTGCCACTTGACGTACTGGTTGGGCTCGAGGCCGAAGTCCTCCTGCAGCAGGATGGACAGGCTCTGGAGCATGAGGATCTCCACGATGATGGAGGCGCGGGGCGGCTTGTTCATGGGGTCGCCCTCCTGCTTCACGCCGGCGATGAGGGTGACGTCGCCAGCGGCGGCAAGCCAGCTGTCGGGGTTGCCGGTGAGGGAGATGATCTTCACGCCGTTACCCTTGAGGCAGTTGACGGTGGCCTGGAGCTCGGTGGTGTTGCCCGAGTTGGAGATGGCGATGACGACGTCGCCAGGCTTGACCTGGCCGGCGGAGCCGTGGACGCACTCGGTGCCGTGAAGCTCGTAGGTGGGGGTGCCGGTGGAGGAGAACAGCGAGGCGGCGTAACCAGAGACGTGGCCCGGCTTGCCGATGCCCGTCACGTGCAGGCGGCCACCGTTGGCCTCGGACTCCTGGATAAGGCGCTTGGCGGCGGTGATGGAGTCGTAGTCAATGGTGTCGATGAACGCCTTGACCTGCTCCTGCATGATGCCGAGGAAGACGTCGACCGCCTTCTTGTCGTCTGCCGCGGACGGCATGTTGTCGTGTGCCACGATAAACTCTCCCATCTTCTTGCCGATTTCTTCTTCGTTGGTGATGTCGAAGACGCTGACCACGTGGGAGAACTTGCCCTCGATCTCGGGCGCGAGGTCGCTCATCGTGATGATGAGGTCGCCGTCAAAGGAGGCCAGGTCATCGAGCTTGCCGTGGTTGACGTCGATCTTGTAGCCGCGCTTTGCGCAGATGTCCTCGACCTTTGCCTGGAGCATCATGCTCGAACCAACGCCAGCGCGGCAAACGACCAATGCCTTGACCATCTGATCACCTCTCTGTTCCACGTTGCCAGCAGACGGGCCCCGCCGTCTACTTAACAACATAACCAACGCGTTCATAGTAGCGAAATCGCGTCCCTTGTGTAACGAAAACGCGCCCTCTTTTGGAGGACGCGAAACATTCTACAAAGTCTGGATGGTTGGGGCGCAGCTTGCGAGCTCGAGGGCAGGCGGTCAGCACCGCGGACACGGGCTGTGGGGCCGCCTCTCCCCTCTCGCATGCCGCAGGATGAGCAAGCCGC
Organism: uncultured Bacteroidales bacterium; assembly: GCA_963636635.1. Lineage (GTDB taxonomy): Bacteria > Actinomycetota > Coriobacteriia > Coriobacteriales > Atopobiaceae > Parolsenella. The sequence continues at coordinate 2,884 of CAVHKV010000052.1, read as the reverse complement.
AAGCACGTCTGCCGCGGACGATGCCACCAACAAGCCACGAAGGCGCGCCAACCGCGGCCCTACATCTCGTAGGCGCGGGCGTCGGAGACCGAGAAGGCCACCGTGCTGGCGTTGTGCAACAGGCTCGAGGTCTGCGGCGTGATGACGCCGGCGATGCCCAGCGCGAGCAGCGCCGAGTTGAAGCCCATGACCTTGGCAAAGGCCGAGTCCAGGCGTTCCATCAGCTCGCAGGAGAGGCGCCGCAGCGACACGATGGAGGCCAGGTCGCTCTGGGTGAGGGTGACGTCTGCCACCTCCTTGGCGATGGCGGTGCCGTTGCCCATGGCGATGCCGACGTTGGCCGCGGAGAGCGAAGGCGAGTCGTTGACGCCGTCGCCCACCATGACCACGCGCCGCCCTTGGGCACGCAGGCCCTCGACGAAGGCATGCTTGTCCTCGGGCAAGAGGTTCGCCTCGAACTCGGTGATGCCGGCGGCCTCGGCGATGCGGCGGGCGCTCACCTCGTTGTCGCCCGTGAGCATGATGATGTGCTCAAAGCCCAGGTGGCGCAGGTCTGAGATGGCCTGGGCCACGCCGCCCTTGATGGGGTCGGCGATGGCGAGCACGCCCACGAGCACGCCGTCCACGGCGAGGTAGAGCGAGGAGAGGCCCTGCGTCTGCTCGTCGATCTGGGCCTGTTGGGCGGCGTCCACCGCCACGTGCTCGTCTTCCACCACAAAGTGCCTGGAGCCGATGACCACGCGCTTGCCGTCGAGCGAGCTCGCGATGCCGTGGGCCACCACGTACTCCACCTCGGCGTGACGCTCGCGGTGGCGCAGGCTCTTGTCCTCGGCGGCGGCCACGACGGCGCGGGCCACCGGGTGGGGGAAGTGCTCCTCCAGGCAGGCCGCCAGGCGCAGCACCTGGTCGCGGCGCCAACCGTCGAAGGCCATCACGCAGGCGAGCTCGGGCGTGGCCTCGGTGAGGGTGCCCGTCTTGTCAAAGACGATGGTGTCGGCCGCGGCGATCTGCTCAAAGTGCCTGGAGCCCTTCACGGTGAAGCCCGCCTTGGCGCTCTGGCTCATGGCCGAGAGCACCGAGATGGAGCTCGTGAGCTTGAGGGCGCAGGAGTAGTCCACCATGAGGGCGGCGCTGGTCTTGACGATGCTGCGCGTGGAAAGCGCGACAACGCCCGCGAGCAGGAAGTTCCAGGGAACGATGCTGTTCGCCAGGCGCTCGCGGCGGCCCTCCGTCTCGCTCTTGAGACCCTCGGACTGCTCCACCATCGAGACGATGGAGCGCAGCTTGGTGGTGCCGGCCGCGTGCGTGACGCGCACGTAGATCTCGCCGTCCTCGCAGGCGGTGCCGGCATAGACCGTGTCGCCGGCGGCGCGCTCCACGGCCAGCGGCTCGCCGGTGAGCGTGGCCTGGTTGACCATGGCCACGCCGCGCTCCACCGTGCCGTCCACGCAGACGGGCATGCCCGTGCGGATGACCACGAGGTCGCCCTCGCAAAGCTCGCTCGAAGGCACGCTGACCTCGGCCGTGCCCTCGATGCGCTGGGCGGTCTCGGGCAGGGCGAGCAGCGAGTAGATGAGCTCGTGTTGCGAGCGCGCCTTGGTGTAGTCCTCCAGCGCCTCGCCGATGTTCAGCAAAAACATGGTGCTGCCGGCCGTGAGGAAGTCGCCCTTCACGAAGGAGATGCCCACGGCCGCGGCGTCGAGCACCGGCACGTCGAGGCGTCCGTTTATGAGCGAGCGCAGGCCGGCGGCCAAGAACTTGCGGTAGGACCACACCGTCCAGACGGTGCGGATGGGGGCGGGCAGGAACCAGCGACGCAGGTAGTGGAAGCCCACGAGCTCGGCGATGTCCATGAGCAGGTCGTTCGTCTGCGGGGCAAGGGCGCCCGCGCAGTTGGCGCGCTCGGCGTCAACCGCCGCCGCGTCAACGAGGCCCGCCCACCGCAGCGCCTGCTCGCGCGCGCCTGGCGCGGCCGCGTCATAGGTGAGCGCCACCGAGCCGATGCGCGGGTACACATGGGCCGAGGTCACGGCCTCGCCGCGCTCGAGCGCAAAGCGCAGCGGCTCCACGTCCGCAGGCGGCACGTGGCCCGCAAGGCGCAGCCTCAGACGGCCGGGGATGTCATTGACGACGGTGTATTGCATCTTGCTCGCTTCCAATTGCCACATCTACCTGCGGCGTATTTACGTTCGAGAAGTTCGGCGACACGCTGGGCGCGGATGGGAGCGGCGCGGGCGCAGCGCGTGACGCTGCCGCTCGCATCCGCAGGGCACGTGGACTAAGGCGTCGGAGACCAGCAACGCCGCACGGATGGCGCCAGCCACGCACAGCTCAACCGGATTCGCCCCCCACCTACGACGCCCCTCGTTCGCCACCTAGCGAAACGCCCGCGCGCACTGGGCACGCGGGCGCGGTTGCTTGGGTTGGCTGGTGCCTACTCGGCGGCCTCGTCGGTCTTGGTGAGGTAGCTGGCCTCGTTGACGATGTCGTCGACCTCGGCCTTGGCCTGCTCCACGATCTGGTCGTAGGAGTTCTTGGCGCGCATGCCGCAGGCCACGGCCTGGACGTAGCCCTTCTTGGCGGTGTCGGAGGTGAGGGCCTTCACGCCCACGGTGCCGAGCAGAAAACCGCCGGCAACGAGCAGGCCGTTCTGGGTGGACTTCTTCATGGTGATGCCTTTCTCTTCTCCCCATGGCCGAGCCTGCTGCCCAGCCGCCGCGGGGTCGCGTTCCTGACGATAAGTTTACCTCGGTTCACTTGTACGAACCTCACCTATTTGAGGATGGAAACAAGCCCAAGGCGTTTGAACGATGTTCAATATAGCCACGGTTGAACAAGCGTCAATTGTTAACCAAGGGTGATATGGCGGACCTATGGCGATGCA
>CAVHKV010000051.1:0-6562 GCA_963636635.1 uncultured Bacteroidales bacterium | reverse complement strand
GCTTACGGACGACCTCGACGGCCTGCTTGCGCTGCGCCGCTCACCTGCGATTGACGTCTACGCCGCGGCGAGCGTGGTCTACGAGCTGCTTTGCGGGCATGTGCCCTTTGAGGGCCTTGAGGGCGCGAGTCCCTATCGCGTCAAGATGGACAACCCGGCGCCCGCGCCTGTCTCCGCCCACGGCGGTGACGCCGCACTGGTTGAGGTGCTGCCCCGCGAGCCCGAGGTGGCCCTTGCCGCCGCCGAGGCCGCGCAGCAGCTCTCCCTCGAGCCGAACGCGCCCGAGCTCAAGGACGCCCTCACCTTCGTTGACGACCAGCTTGCCGATGTTGTTTTGGCCTGCTTGGCCCCTGCGCAGAAGGACAGGCCACCCGCAAAGGACGTGCACCGCGCCCTCGAGGCGTTTGCCGAGCACTACCTGGAAAACGTCGGGCGCTCTCTCAGGGGAGAGCCGCTGAGCGCGAGCCCCCTGGGGCAGCGCGAGGCGCTTGGCCGCACCGCCCTGCTTGCCGCCGGGCAGGCTGTGGCGCTCATCGTCTGGGTGGCGGCGATCGGGTCTGCCGCCACGCTCGCGCGCGGGGCCGAGTTCACCATTGGCGCCGGTGATGCCATGCACGTAGGGGCGCTTTCCCAGCCGCTCGTGGCCGTGCTGCTGGCCCTGCCGGCCGTGGTGGCCACCCTGGTGCGTTGGCATCCGTTGGGCTCCAAGCGCGCCTTCGTTCGTGGGACGGCTGCGCTCGTTGCGTGCGAGGGGCTGCTGTGCGCGCTGCTTGCGCGCGTGGGCTTTGCCCAGGCGGAGGTGGCCCAGGGCATTGTTGCGGCCGCGCTGCTCACGGCTGCAGCCACGTGGTTTGCGTTCGCGCTTGCCTATGCGCTGCTGCAGCCCGCGGCGGGACCCGTGAGGGCGCTGCCTGCCGCGTCCCGCGAGCACGTCGGCTCGCTGGCCGGCGAAGCTCCCGTGGCCGCGCTTGCCGGCGAGGTGGCGGTTGAGGGGACTGGCCCTGTGGTTGCTGACGTGGCTGGCGCTGGTGATAAAACGCCTGCTACGTGTGGTGGCATGGCTTCCGAGGCACGCGACGCCGCGTCTGATAGCGATGCGGGCGACAAAGATATAGCTCCAGCTAGTGAGCCTGGCGCAGGCCATGACCAGGTTCCTGCTGACATTGTGGCTGACATGGAAGAGCAAGCTCCGGCGGGCGAGGAGGCCGACGATGATGACTAGCCAAGACGCGCAGACCCCCTGCGGGGCGATGTTCGGCTTCTTCAAGAAGCATGCCCATATCAGCCATCTCGACCTCTGCGAGCTCGTGCTTTCCAACCGTCCGCTTTCGGACGGCCGTAGTCCGGCGAGCCGCGCGACGGACCGTTCGTGGGTCTCGCGCTTTATCGTCCACGCGCCCGTGGGGTCGCTGCAGGAGCGCTACTTCTGCGACTGGGGCGTGGCCGCCTCGCGCATCCTCTCGCGCATGCGAACCTCGCATCGCGGCAGGTTCACGAACGCCCAGGTGATCGAGCTCGTCTCTGGTCCGGCGGCCCGTCCCTTCGAACGAGCGCTGGCCGAGGCCCACCAAGACGTCCACCTCTACCGCAACGCCCTTGGGCGCCTGGCCGCGGCCGAGGGCCTTTCCACCGGCGAGCGTGCGGAGTCGGTGCTGGTGCTCCTGGTGGCGGCGGGGTGCTCGGCAAACGTGAGGACCGCGGTTTCCTACGCGCTCGACCACGCCAACACCACCTGCGGTGGCAGCACCTCCACGCCCACGAACCTCTCCATGGACGCCTCGGGCGCGCTCGTCGAGAAGGCAGCCGGCCCGCTTGGCCTGCTGCCGATGGTGGGCGAGTACGTATCCGGCGAGCCGCATTGGATTGAGCCCTCGAGCGAGGGCATCCAGTTGGGCGCGCTCTCGATGGGGGAGGGCGACCTCACGGACGTGGGCGCCGACGTCTCCGCCCACCACGCGCACCTGTGGTGCGACGGTGGGGACTGGTGGATCGAGGACCTGGGCAGCACCAACGGCACGAGCGTCGTGGATGGCGCCACGGGCCAGACCTCCCAGCTGGCGTCCCATGCCCCCGCCCAGATCCACCCCGGCGACACCCTGCGCCTCGGCTCCTCGACCACCTACGCCGTCATAGCCGGACTCCCCAAATTTTGGCCTACAATCTGATTCACTGGCGACTACGAGAATGTGGTCTGCTAACACGGTCTGCAGTGTGTGAGGGGTAGGCAATGTTGCAGTTCTTGCGGCGCATGACGTCCGGCTTAGACCTCTCCCCGGAGAGGGCTTGGGGGCGGTTTGCGCTTGTTGCGCTTGCCCTCATTGCGCTTTCCCTGCTGGTGGGCGTGATCATGCGGCGCCGTCCCAAGAAGGGCCGCACCTACGAGGACCTGCTGCGGCTGGGCAGTGACCCCAAGCCCAGCAAGGTGGACCCACGCCGCGCCTTCGCCTGCCAGGCGGCCATCTTGGCCAGCACTTTCTTTACGCTCGTGTACCTTGCCTGGCGCGCACTCTTTTCCATACCCTGCGAATGGGGCTGGCTGGCGGTTGCCTGCAACGTCATCCTGCTGCTGGTGGAGGTGCTGGGCTTCGTTGAGTCGCTCGTGCACTTCCGCGACGTGGCGGGCATGCGCGCCCACCCGCTGCCTGCCTGCGTGCCCGAGGAATACCCGGACGTGGATGTCTTCATCGCCACCTACAACGAGCCCGACCACCTGCTCATCAAGACCATCAACGGCTGCAAGCACCTGGAGTACCCCGACCCCTCCAAGGTCCACGTGTGGCTCTGCGACGACAACCGCCGCCCCCAGATGCGCGAGCTCGCGGAGCGCATGGGCATCGGCTACTTCGACCGCCCCGACAACGAGGGCGCCAAGGCCGGCAACCTCAACGCCGCCATGGCCCGCACGAGCTCGCCCTACGTGGTGACGCTCGACGCCGACATGATCGTGCAGCGCGGCTTCCTCATGCAGACCATCCCGTACTTCATCGACTCTGCGCGCCGCAACGCCGGCCTGCCGAAGGATGAGCAGATCAAGCTCGGCCTGCTCCAGACGCCGCAGTGCTTCCACGACCCGGACGTCTTCCAGCACGGCCTCTATGCGGAAAACTGCATCCCCAACGAGCAGGACTACTTCTACCGCACCGTCGAGGTGGCAAAGACCGCCAGCAACAGCGTCATCTACGGCGGTTCCAACACCGTGCTCGCGCGCGAGGCGCTGGAGGCCGTCGGCGGCTTCTACACGGGCTCCATCACGGAGGACTTCGCCACGGGCCTGCTCATCGAGTCTGCCGGCTACGTGAGCCTGGCGCTGCCGCGACCGCTCGCCTCGGGCAGCACGCCGCACACCTTTGCCGAGCACATCCAGCAGCGCACGCGCTGGGGCCGCGGCGTCATCGTCACGGCGCGCAAGCTCGGCATCATGCGCCGCCGCGGGCTCACCTTTGCCCAGCGCACGAGCTACTGGAGCTCGGTGGCCTACTGGTACTCGCCGCTCAAGAACCTCGTCTACCTGCTCTCGCCGCTGCTCTTTGCGGTGTTTGCCGTCCCGGTGTTCAGCTGCAGTTGGCTGGACCTGCTGGTCTATTGGCCACCCATGTTCGCGGCGCAGCTCGTGTGCCTGCGCGTGCTGAGCCAGGGCAGGACCACCACCCGCTGGAGCGGCATCCACGAGACGGCGGTGATGCCGCACCTGCTGCTGCCCATCCTCAAGGAGTCGCTGGGAATCTCGCTTTCCGCCTTCAAGGTCACGGACAAGTCGGGCCCGGCGCGGCACCGCGTGAGGGACCTGCGCGGCATGGCGCCCTTCATCGTGCTGGTGGCGCTCTCCGTCATCGGCATCGTGCGCGTGGTTTGGCTGCTCACGCAGGTGCGCGCTGTGGGCCTGTTCGTGCTGCTGTTCTGGCTGGTGCGCAACCTCTACTTCTTGGGCATGAGCCTGTTTTTGGTGGACGGGCGTGACTCTGACGGCGAGAACGTCAAGGTCAAGTCTGCCGAGCCGGTGCGGGTCACGCTGCTGGAGGGCATCGGCACGCTGAGCGGCCCCGCGCCGGGCACCGTCTACGAGGGCGTGACCACGCAGCTCACCGAGCACAACGTGCGCGTCTACCTTGACGACGCGGAGGCGCTGCGCCTGGGCTCGCAGGTGGAGCTTGCGGTTGAGTGCGAGCCCTACCACGTGCGGGTGAGGGGCGTGGTGACCCAGGTTGCGCTCTCTCGCAACGAGACCGAGCGCGTCCACACCGTGGAGATTCTGGACTACGGCCAGGACTGGAGCGAGTACCTGCAGATTCTCTACGACCGCGTGCCAACCCTGCCCCAGCGGCTCACGCACGACCCGGGCCCCGTGGTCTACTTCTGGCGAAACCTCGCCCTGCGCCTGGGACGGACGAACTAGGCCGGCGTGAGCGCGGGTCGCGTGAGCGGGGTTGCCTTGCGCTTGGGACGTACGAGTTAGGCCTTGCGCGCGGGTCGAGCTGGTAGTGCCACCATGCTCCCGACCGCACGAGCTAGACCGCTACTTCCTGTACACGCGCAGGGAGACCCTGGGCCTCGTGTACTCGGTGAAGCTTGCCTGCTCGGTGGTGGTGAAGTCCTGGTAGCGCACCACGTCGCCGGACTCCTCGCGGTCGGCGTCCACCGAGGTGTAGATGTCGCCGGCGAGGAACTGGCGCTCAAATGCCCCGGAGAGCTCGTACTCGCTGAGGATGCCCGCGGCCTCGGCAGGCGCCTCGGAGCTCGCGAACGCCTCGTGCAGCGTCGCAAAGTCCTGCTCCACCTGGGAGAGGTTGTCTTGCATAGAGGCGTCGCGGCTCACCTCGCCGTCGTAGGACGCCATGGACACGACGCCCTCGGTGGTGAAGCTCACGTAGAGGTAGCGCTCCGGCTCGTCGTCGCCGTCGTCTTCTCGCAGGTAGGCAATGAGGGAGTAGCCGCTCTCCTTGTAGCCCTCCGTTGCGGGGTTGTCTGCGCTGACGCGCTCGCAGACGGGCTCGAGGGCGTCTGCGACCTTGGCGATGCGCTCTGCCGCCAGCTCGACCTTGGCCTGCGCGTTCTGTACGCCCGTCACCCACTGGGGGACGTAGGCCGCGCCCATGGCCAGCACGCATGCCAGCACGTAGGCGACGAGGTAGGGCCTGGGCTTGGGAACGGGCACGCCGCAGGCCTGCGCCATGGCCTTGGCGTTGGACTGGATCTCTGCGAGGACGTCCGCCGCAACGGCCACTGAGCCGATGGCGCCCGCCACGGACGCGGCATCGCCCAGGCCCTTGGCCGTGTCATTGTCGGAGCCTTGCAGCAGCCGGCCCGCGGCGCTCAGGCCGACGGCGCCCGCCACCTCGGCAGAGTGGTCGTCGTTCTCCTGCTCCACGCGCAGCTGGCGCACGAGCTCCTTCCAGCGCTTGCCGTTCATGCCGAACCTGGGCACGAGCGTGCAGTAGCAGAAGACGAGCACGCTGACGACTGTGAGCGTGAGGTAGACGGCGAGGCCGGCGAAGGAGTAACCCTCGCGGTAGAAGACCACGTCGGAGAGCATCTCGCCCAGGATGAACAGGCCGGCCAGGACGCAGGCCATCACGATCGCCACGAGCGAAAGCTGCGGGTAGATGCAGTAGCGCCGAATCCGTTTGCGGTCCTTCTCGTCTAGCATGCGCGTCTCCTTGGCCTCATTCATACGAGCGCGATTCTAACAAAATAGCCCGCGGGGCCGTCAGTGGCTTCCGCGGGCCCATTGGTTCGGCTGCTTGCCGATCTGCTAGTTGGCTGCACCGGCTGCCTTGAGCTCGGCCTCGGTTCCGGGCCACGACTCCCTCACGAGTTCGGTCCACTTGGAGTCGCACTTGTCGCAAAAGAACCAGAACCAGCTCTGGTGGGTGGGGCGGCCGCACTTGGGGCAGGGCCAATAGTCAACGAAGTCGTGTCCCACTACGCCAATGGTGCGGCCTCGGTTGTCATCGATGTACCAGGCAACATCATCGTCGTCATCGTCGTCCCATCCGGCGGATACCTGCTTCAGCTGCTCGTCGCTGAGATGCGTGGAGTTCTTCTCTTCCTCGGCCATTGCGGTGTCCCTTCGCTATGTTTGCTTGCGTTGCTTTGCGCCGGGTCATGGGCCCGGAGCCTTTTGAGACCTAGCTGCTAGTTAGCGGCGCCGGCTGCCTTGAGTTCGTCTTCCGTGCCGGGCCACTTCTTGACGTCGAGGCTCCACCAGTCGCCGTCGCACTTGTCGCAATACATCTTGAGCGCGCCGTCGTGGGTGGGGCGGCCGCAGTTGGGGCAGGGCCAATACTGCAGCACGCCGTAGAAGTACTGGCCGACCACGCGGCCCCTGGTGTCCTTGACCTCAACGATGCCGGTGTTGAAGAAGCCGCCGGAGACCTCATCCAGCTGCTCGTCGCTGAGGTTGTTGGACGTGTTTTCGTTCTCTGCCATGGCGGCCCCCTTACGTGCGGCTCCTACATTGCATGGGTGCTTGCGGTGCGGGCGCAGACGGCTGCTGTCCCGGCGGGTGCAGACTATTGCCCTCCCGGCAGGCGCGGGCGGGCGCGCTCCCGCACTGTGTACGTAC